>JANQOL010000382.1 GCA_028289675.1 Pirellulaceae bacterium | reverse complement strand
AGCCACTAGTCGAATGCCTCCGCTGCCAGAATTGTTTTTGCATAGCCGCCGCGCCAAGCACTTTGATCGCCATCCCTGGGTGCTGGCTCACTCGGTTGTCCAGCCGACGGCTGAGCTGCCGGCCGGCCAAGTGGTTGATCTGATGCATCCCTCCGGCAACTGGCTGGCACGCGGGATCTACAACCCGCACAGCAAGATCCGGTTGCGGCTCTACCAGTGGGATCGCGCTCTGGAGCTGGGGTCGGCTTGGATCGAGAGTCAACTGCAACAGGCGAGCGCCATGCGCCGCCAGTGGATGAACGCCCATCATGATTTGGACGCGCTTCGCTGGGTCAACAGTGAAGGCGACGGACTGAGCGGGTTGATTGTCGACCAATTCGGTGACTACGTCATTGTCCACGTCACTTCGCTGGCGATGTGGACGTGGCTGGACACCATCCGCGGCTGGCTGGTTCGTGAACTGCAGCCTGCGGGCATTTGCGTGCGAGTGGACCAGGGCACGGCTACCCGAGAAGGCCTGGAAGCCAGCGAACAGTGGCTGGACGGTCAGGCGCCCCAGGAGCCGATCACGATTGTTGAGCACGGCGTGCGTTTTCAGTTAGACATCCTGTCTGGGCAGAAAACTGGATACTACTTGGACCAACGCGCCAATCGCGGACGATCTGCCAAGTGGATCACGGAGGGCCCGCTACTGGATGTGTGTTGTTATCAAGGAGGCTTTTCGCTGGTGGCTTGCCAACTGGGAGCGCCCACGTCGGTGGAGGCCGTCGATTCCAGCCGACCGGCTCTGGAGCTGGCCGAGCGCAATGCCCAGGCAAATCAGCGAGATATCGATTTTGTGCAAGCGGACTGCTTTGACTATTTGGAACATTTGGTGCAGCAGGGGAAGCAATACCAGACTGTCGTCTTGGATCCACCTCGAATGGCCAGCAGCCGACAGCAAGTCCGCGCTGCTCTGCGCGCCTATTTCCGCTTGAATTCAGCCGCTGTCAGGCTGTTGCAGCCGGGAGGCACGTTGGTAACTTGTAGTTGCACCGGGCGCGTCAAGAAGAGTGATCTGGTGGGGATCTTGGCCGCGATCGCTGCGCAGACCGGTAGGCAACTGCAGATTTTGGAATCCAATGGGGCTGACTTTGATCATCCCATCGACGTCAACTGCCCGGAGAGTGAGTATCTCAAATGTTTGATCTGCCGCGTGATCTAGAGCATGTTTACTTTTGATGTGGCCTGTTTTCGACGGAATGAGCAACCATCAGCATTGATGACGCAGGCCAACTGTCCGTGCGGCCTGCACTATGGCGACTCGCTCGGACACATGGCTGAGTTAGAAGAACAGCCGGATTTGTGCCAAGCCAGAGTTGGCCGACCGCGCATAAAAAATGGTCATGGTATGCCGCTCCATCGCCACACCATGACCATACATGTCGCTGGAACGGATGATCCGTTCCACCCTCCCAATCCGTGGTACTTGATCTATCGACTCATCGTGGGTGCCGCTATGAATGATTCTTCGTCGTTTTTTCAAATAACCCGAACAACTGGCGTTACCGATAGTTCGGCACAGACGCCAGCTTGGTTTCAGGCTGCTTGGGAGTGGCCTCGGCCGTTGCGGGAACCGTAGCGTCGGCCGCCGATGCATTGGCAGCGCACTGATCGCAGCTGGCATCGCAGGAACTCGCCTTGGCAGCGCCGTGGTGACGGCGGTGATGCTGACGACGGTAGCGATTGCGAGGGCCCAGATCGGCACACACGTCACAAGGGCTTCCAGCCGTTAATCCGCAGCAGTGCCCGTGGTGCCCCGATAGATGCGCCCACATGGCGGCGCATTCGGCCGCACGCTGCGCGGAGTATCCAGCCCACAGACCGTCAACGCACTCCTGACGCAACATGAACTGCGCCACTGGGTTGGGCGTCTGTGCTACGGGTGACCACTGAACCGGCGCGTAGGCCGCGTGTGGTGTATTGGAAAGCGTGTTGTAGTCGATCATCGTGTCGACGATCGTCCGCCCACGATGACGCCGTCCAACTGGCAACGAGGTTGGATCTTGGGTGGTGGCCGAATCTACCTGTGCAGTGGGCTCAACCAATTGAGTGTTCGTTTCCGCGGGTGCGGTCGGAGGTCCTAGATCAAATGGATTGGCGATCGCGGGACTCGGCGTGGCGAAAGGCATTGGGCTTTCGTCGTCGATTTCCGCGTCCAAGAGATCTTGCCCCGAAACCAGCAGCGGAGCTGGCATCGGCGTGCCGTGCGGCAAGTGAATTTGCCCGTATAACGAAGTCATACCGCAGCATGAAAATGCAACGGTTGCGCAGAAGATGATCTTTTTCATGGTCGGTACCCTTAGTGCATTAAAGCCTATTCCGTGGCGTGGTTCGCATCGAAAGGGCACCACGAACTCGTATCCCTTGAAGTGGACAAACCTGGCCACCTGAGCTGCGAGGCTGGTGTCGCAGTGGGCATCGTTGGTGCTCTACGGAAGCCTGCCACACGCCTAGGCAAATGCAATCAAATCGCCCGGGGTTTTGTGGCCAGTTTAGAATCAAGCGGCCACTCCTAGTCGTTGCGTAAGAACCAACGATTAGGGCAACTTGCACACCAAGGTGATGTTCAGCTGTTGAGCTGGAACGATGGGTGGGCTGGCACAGTGGGCTTCAACCCGCACTTTGGGCAGCTTGCAGCAACCGCTGGCGAATCATATACAGGCGGGTGCTTTCGGTAATTTTGCCCCCGTCCATGTCCGTGACGTAAAACACGTCCACCACTTGATCCAGATGCGTACTGATCTTGGCGGAATGCAGAATCAGTTGCATGTCGAACAGCACTCGCGAAACAGCATAAAGCAAGCCACGGCGGTCGTAGGCAAACAACGTGATAATGGTCTGCTTGTCGGAAGTACTGTTGTCGAACCGCACTTGGGTGGGTTGGATGTTCAGTTCCTCTTCCGCGGTTTTGACTTTTTGGCCCCACTTTCGCGGGAACACTGGCGGCTTCAGATTCTCTGGATCCAGGGCCTCGTTGATCTTCTGGCACACCGATTCGATACGTGACGGAGGTGGGGCGCCTTCGAATTCTTCGTCAACCACTAAGAATCGATCCCAGGCGATTTGATCGGGCTGCGTGTGGATGTCGGCAGCGATAATCTGCATGCCCTGACTGGACAGTGCGCCGGTAATGCGATGGAACGTGCCGATCGGGCGGCCGCTTTGCCGTGTGGCGATTGTGTACTCGACGGCCCGCTGCGCTTCGATATAGCGTCCCCAGGCTATCGAAGGTTTCTCTTTGAGTTGCTGCAGATTGCCCACTTCGGTGGCCGCCAAACTGGCATCGGTACGCATCAAGTAACCGATGGGTAGCGCCGTTACTCGATCTTGCCACCATTGCTCATCGACCTGTTGAGGACGGAGTCGCAAAATCGCGGCCTGCCGACTAGCGATCTCGGCGTGAAATCCTTCGCCCGGTTTGTCGTCTCGGAAGTGCGCATCGGTTTGGTAGTGGAGTTGCAACAGGAGGTCGATTTTCCACTGGTTGACCACACCCGGCCCGACGCTGGCCAAATCGGCGTAGGTCAGCAGCAATAGCAGTTGCAGCCGTTCGCTGGATCCGACCACGGCCGCGAATTTGACCGCGGCCTCGTTGTCGCTTAAATCAAACCGAAAAGCAGTATGCGCCAGCAACAAGTGGCGATGCACAAGAAACATCAGCGTCTCTTTGTCTTGCGCGCTCAGGCGTAGCCGATCCGCGGTTTCAGCGGCGATTCTGCGCCCGACTTCACTGTGGTCTTCGGGGAATCCTTTGCCGAGATCATGGATCAATAACGCTAGATGCAAGATCGTGCGGCTAGGCAACTTCCGATACATCACACCCAACAACGATTTGTCGTGCTCCAGTTCGGTCACGCACTCCACGGCACGGATAGAATGTGCGTCCACTGTGTATTTGTGGTACTGGTTGAATTGCAGCAGACAATGAGCGTGCGCCATGGCCGGCACGACCTGCTCGAGAACGCGTAGTTCATGCAGTCGCCGCAGCTGTTCTGCCAGCTTGCCGGATTGCGACATCAACTCGAGAAAACGCTCAATGGTGACCGGGTCGATTTCAGTGATTTTGCGATCCCGCATGGCGGACCGAATTTCTCGCCAAGTCTGATGTTCAATGGGCTTGCCGTGCCGCGAGGAAATGGACATCAACTCGAGAACGGCCGCCGGATCTCGCTTGAGACGTTCCAGTCCGGAACGCGTCGCCCACACCGTGCGGAAGCCGACGCGATAGTCACGCTGTACGGGCAAACCGATGGAGTGTGTTAGCTGTGTGGGAGATTTGGCGTTCTTGACAAAATGCGTGCTGCTGTAGCTTATTTCGCTAGTGTGTTCAAAGTACTGTTGCATGAATTGTTCGACGGGCAGAATGCCGTCTTCGCCAGTGAATCCGCTCCATTCGGCCAATCCCATCTGCAGACTGCGATCCAGTTGGTCTTGCGGTTTTCCCGCCTCGAAGTGCATTTGATTGCGGAGACGCAACAGGTATTGGAACCCCTTGCGCAGCACTTGATATTCCTCCGGCGTCAGATGTCCCAGCTGCGATAGTTTCTCCAAGTCGCACTCACCGTATTTGGCAAATCCGACCCAACGCATTAACTGGATATCCCGCAGGCCGCCGCGGGAGCGTTTGATGTTGGGCTCCAGTAGAAAGACAGTTTCACCAAATTTCCGGCGTTCTTCGCGCCGCGCGGATTGAACGGCATGAATGATCTTCCGCGAGCGCCGCTTGGCACCTTGCCGCAGTCCATGCATGTATCCGGAAAACAACTCGATGCTACCGGTCAGCAAACGGCTTTCCGCCAGAGAGCTGAAGACGGTCGCATCTTGCCAAGCCAACTTGCAAGCCTGGGCGGGTGTTCTCAATGAAAATCCAAGAACGCAGCCGGCATCGACGATCCACTGGCTCAAATGTTTGGCCAATTGGGCTGCTGATTTACTGGCCCCTTTGGAATGCAACAACATCAGATCGACGTCGGAGTAGGGGGCTACGTCGCGCCGACCATATCCCCCGTGGGCCACGATGGCGATTTGCCCATCTGCTTGGTCGAGTCCGACATGGTCCGCGGCTGCTTGGTACAGATCCAGCACGATGGAATCCACCAGATCGGCCAGTCGAACGCAGACTTGCAGGCCGGGTGAGCCAGTGTCGTGCTGAGCGCGTAGCTTTAGCCGCCCTTGAGTCAGCCGCTCGCGAGATTGAATGACTGCTTGCGGCAGCCCACCTGCTGCCGCCATAGTGTATTCTTCCGTCGAACAGTCAGCACGTCGTTGAGATAAGACCAGTGACTAGATGGCGTCTTCGCCGGACTCACCCGTGCGAATGCGAATTGCGTTGCTCAAGTCGGTGACAAAAATCTTGCCGTCGCCGATCTGCCCGGTCTGAGCCGTTTTCAGAATCGTGTCTACAACGGTCTCCAAGTTGGCATCGGTGCAGACGACTTCGATCTTGACCTTGGGCACAAAGTCGACTGCGTATTCTGTACCACGATAGATTTCCGTGTGTCCCTTTTGACGACCATACCCACGCACTTCGTTGACCGTCATGCCGTGGATGCCTTGCTCCGTCAGAGCGTTCTTGACGTCTTCCAGTTTGAAGTGTCGGACGATGGCCTCAATTTTCTTCATCCGTTAGTCTCCGAATTCAACTGCGCGGGCAGTAGGTTCTATTTAGTTCGAAAAGCTGTCTCGACTGCGACATTTCAAATTAGCCGCGATCGTCGCCGAGTTAACCGCTGGCCAAGCAAATCGGTTGAGCTCAGTGTAGCCTAGTCCAAGGCGCTGCGGAATCGGTAGCAATTCGCGAATTTATGGTGCCAGACGGCGCCCGTTGTCGGCCTGCCTGCGCGGCACCACAAATCAGTGGCGTGGCACTATAGCACGAACTCATCAACCAATCACGAGCACGTTACTAATCAGGCCGGTTCCATGGCGAATCGGGAACTCCAGATTCAGTATTGGCGAGCCGCGCCACTACGAACAGCAAGTCGCTTAGTCGATTCACGTACATGATCAACAGCTCACCGACCGACACATCCGGTTCGCGAGCTAAACTGACTAGTTGCCGTTCGGCGCGCCGGCAGACCGTCCGCGCTAAATGCAACCAGGCGGCCGCTTGACAACCACCGGGCAACACGAAGCTGGTTAGCGCCGGCAGGTGTGCTTCGGCCTGATCGATCCAAGTTTCCAGTTTTTCAACGTCAGTGGGTTTCAACAAACACATGCCCTGCTGCTGAGCCCGCGGCGTGGCCAGTTCGGCGCCCATGGAGAAGAGGTCGCCCTGCACCTCGGGAATCCAGTTTGTCAGTTGCAGAGGTGAAGTTTCACGCTGCGGCTCACTGCACGCGAGCACGACTCCCAGCACCGCATTCAGTTCGTCGATCGCACCGTAGGCTTCGATGCGCGGGTGGTCTTTTTCGACCCGCGGTCCGGCAAAGAGCCCGGTGGTTCCGTCGTCTCCAGTTTTGGTATAAATCTTCATGGGCGATCATGTTCTTCGAATAAAGCGTTTATGTCTAGCATTGTCCAAGCAGCCGGAATCGTAATTCTGAACCGTGCTGAGCCTGCCAGCATATTGTTGTTGCGGCATCAAGATCGGTGGGATCTCCCCAAGGGGCACGCGGAGCCTGGTGAGTCGCTGACTGAGACCGCGTTGCGCGAGACCGCCGAGGAAACCGGCTTGGCAGCTACTGACATCGAACTGGATGCTGGTTTCCAATTCGTCATCGAGTATCACGTCAATGGCCGGCGTCGTGGTCCACACTTGAAACGAGTCACCTACTTTCTGGGTTATGTGGATCGGGAACGACCAATTGAATTGACCGAACACATTGACTACCGCTGGTGGAGTTGGCCCGTTGGTCCGGTGCAGACGCAGACCATCGATCCTTTGCTGGCGGCCGTGGCCCAGCATTTGGACAGTGAACGGCCGCACTTCTAATCGAGAAACTTACGCTAGCCAGGCAGATCACTGTGGTTTCAGTTCGCGAATTTCCAGGCGGGTCATTTTTTCCAAGATCGGCAAGATGGTTGGATAGGTGTTCTCCTCTGCCAACGCCGAATCGATGAGTTTGAGGCAATTCAGATCCGTTTCGCCTCCTTGCGTCGCGTCCAGTGACAGCCAGCGATCACCAATCCAAGCTTCGGCCCACATGTGATAGCGGCCGATCGACTGTTCGGCATCCAATTGAATTCCGGCTGCAACCCGGGCAGGTACCCGTTGGTTCCGCAGCAGCGCGACCAGCAGCATGGCATGTTCGGTGCAATCGCCTTCCAGTCGTCGACAGGTTTCCAAGGCACTGGCCAACGTGGCGGAGAACTCGGTGCGTTTGAGAGTTCGAAAGACACCCTGCGTCAAGACCATGGCC
>JANQOL010000359.1 GCA_028289675.1 Pirellulaceae bacterium | reverse complement strand
AAACAGGTCATCTGCCGCAGAACCATCATCGACGATTTGCATGGTCTTCTGAGTTTGGAGAGCCTCACTAAGACAATCCATGGCCGCGCGATAGTCGGTGTTGTATCCGGCGGCATCCTGACCACGAATGGCAACCGTGTTGATCGCCCCGATCCCGTTGGCTGCCGACTCGGCTTCCGAAACCAGTTCCAGCATCGATTCCTTATGCGGTATGGTGACGCTTAACCCTCCGACGCCGAATTCTTTGCACCACTGCATGAACAGGGGTAGTTCCTCGGCTTCCACGCGAAACGGCAAATAGCGGCAGTTCAGTTCATTATGTCGAAAGGCAGCGTTGTGAATCTGCGGGCTCAGCGATTGAGCCACTGGATCGGCGACCACACCGAACAGCTGCGTATCCTGGTCGATCTTGCCGGGAGAGTACACGTCCCGCATGGTCTCAAAGGTAACTTGTCCGGGGGCAATCTTGCGCCCAGCAGTCATGACGGTGTACGTAAACGGGGCCCCGTACCGCAGCGCCATGACGCGGGTAATCATGCCCACCTCGCCCATACACAGCGCGATCGTCGGCACCTTGGCCGACTCGGCGAGCCGAAGCATGCGAATACAGTCGGTGAAGGAATTGGCCAACGTCGCGATCTTAACCACGTCCGCGTCCAACGCGGCCAAGCGTTGGTGGATCTCTTCGAGGTTTTCGGGAGTTTGCTCAAAATTGTGCAAACTGACGATACGTTTGGTGGCTCCGTACCTGGGGATCGCCCTCGCGATGTCTTCTTCCAGATCGACAAAATCGACGCCTGAAGCGATAGCGCTTCTCAGAATCATCAACCGTTCTTCTTCAGTCTTCTCCCAGCGTCCTCCATCCTCGCGACGCCGACAGGTGATGACCAAGGGGCAGTAGCGGTCCTTCAACAGCCGATTCAAGTCGATGTGACGGCCGATGTAGTCCAGACGCATCTCGACTAGTTCCGCCCCCTGCTCAGCTAGATGCCGATGCTCCTCGATCATCATCTTGTGGCGGCTCCGTCCAATGGTTACGCAAAGCATCTAACTTGTTCGAACCTTCCCAATCGATAGAGGACTGAATAGCTGCGACCGACTCAGGCGGGACATTATACTCGCATCCGGCATTCGTTAGTACTTCAGCCCACGCGTGAACTTGGCTCACTTGCGGCAAGACCGCCCCACTCCGCCGGTGCAGCGAAACCCGAGCCAACTCAGGACCCGCCACGATGAGACATTAACGCCGATTTAAGCCGCCGCAGGTTGCCAATTTAGAAAACGAGTCAGCAACTGCACGCCCGGTTCCGTCAAGAAACTCTCGGGATGGAACTGCCAACCCTCCACAGGATGTTGTCGGTGCCGGACCCCCATGATTTGGCGAGCGTCCGAACTACCTTGAGGCTGGTCCACCCAGGCACTGACTTCCAGACAATCAGGCAAGGTTGCAGGGTCGATTACCAGGGAGTGGTAGCGCGTGGCCACAAAGGGATTTTCCAGGCCTTCGAAGAACCCGCGATTGTCGTGCGTGATTCGGTCCGTCTTGCCATGCATCAGCTCCGGAGCGCGCACGATCTTGGCTCCCAAGGCCTGCCCAATCGACTGATGGCCCAGGCACACACCCAAGATCGGAACTTGGCCACTCAACTCTTCGACAATCGGCACGCTGATACCAGCTTCCGTGGGAGAGCACGGGCCGGGCGAGATCAGAATACGCTCGGGAGCCAACTGCCGGATCTTGTCGATCGTGATTTGATCATTGCGAATCACCTGGATATCCACCTGAGCGTCAATTTCGCCCATACGCTGTACCAAGTTGTACGTAAACGAGTCGTAGTTATCGAGGACCAGAATCATGCAATCATTCACCACGGATTGTGTCGAGAAGATCGAGCCAGGATCATCAAGTATCTTCGCCCCCCCACCAACTCGCAACCGCCACACCTTGGCAGGCAGAATCTGCAAATGGGAAACGGAACCTCGTTGCCGGCTTTCCGACCACCGATCGGGCACGAACCACTTTGCCGAAAAATCGATCGCCACAGGTTTTTTGTAAGAAACCGACGGCGGACGTTACCAACTATTAAGTAGAGTCTGGATTTGTTTGCCAAGTTCGCATGTTGATTGACCTGGATACTGTCAGTTCTGAGCTGCGGACGGCGTACTCAAGCTGCGGACACAGGCCGACGTAGGTAGACGCTCACCAAGCGGATTGGAGGCCAAATTGGAGTTTGCAACCGCCGCGACTGGTGCCGCAGGAGTTGCCAAGCCCCAAGGATGTAGTTTGCGGAAAGACGAGCAAGAATCGCGTTTTTTAGCTTGGCTAAATGAGCATCGCTCTTCGGTGTGGAAGGTGGCACGCGCGTACAGCGTGACTGATGAAGAGTGTCAGGATCTGGCCCAAGAGATTTTGCTACAAGCTTGGCGGTCGTTTCCCAGTTTTCAACACCGTTCCAGCGCGGCGACTTGGTGCTATCGAGTCGCCTTGCAAACCGCGATGAACTGGCGTCGCCGGGACCAACCGAGACGTGCCAAGCAACAGCCTCTGTTGTTGCCAGACAATTCGATGGCGTGCGACAACTCGGCGGCTGTCGAGCAGGTTCAACAGCGAGACACCGTGGAACAGCTGTATCGCGCTATTCAACGCTTGCCCAAGGCCGATGCGGCCCTAGTGCTGCTGTACTTGGATGAACTGAGCTACCAACAAATGGCGGAGATACTTGGTATTTCTGTCAGTAACGTCGGCGTGAAATTGAATCGTGCCAAGAAATCCTTGGCGGCATTAATGAATGGACAATCCCATGACAGCTGATGACTTCCAGAAAGTTTGGCGGACACCTTCAAATCACCCGGCAATGGACTTTGAATCTGCAGCCCTGTCGCAAGTGTGCAATTGCGAACAGCAGACAGCAGATCGAAGGATTCGTTGGCACGAAGCGGCTTGGATCGCGGCGCCGCTGGCCGCATGGTTGTTGTGGATCTATGTCGGCGCACAGCTGTCGTTTCCATGGAGCTGGTATCTAGTTGCGGCGGCGTTGCTGTGGCAAGTAGTTCTTTCCGTTGGGGCTTGCTGGAGACGCAGCCCAGCCGATGGCTTTGTTGACCAGACGTTGTTGGACAGCGCGCGGGATTCTCTATCCAGATTGGATCGAGACATTGCAGCGAACCGCGGCTTTGTTGGCTGGAGTCTGCTACCACTGGCGGTCTCATTACTCGTCTTCACGATTAATGATGGCTGGTTGAGCGAGCTGAGTGGGATGAGCACGCTCGCGAAGAGTGTCCTAGTTGTCGTAGGAATGCTGTTCCTCTCCGTGATTTATCAACTCATCCAACGGGCGATGACGCAAAGTTTGCTCGAGCAACGCCAAGACCTTCTGCAGGTAGTCGGCAGCCTAGAAGACGTTGGACCAGCCAGCGGCACACACATTGAAGGTCCACTCAGCGCCGACGCAGCGGTCGGCCGCGAAAGGGCGGCACAGCCCGCGACAGGTCATGCGGTGGGTGGATGGGTGCTGACTGCTGCGGTCGTGCTGCTTTTGATCTGGGTGATCCGTGGCAACGCGACGCTTGAGAGTTCAACCCAACTGCTACAGAGTCCTGAATTCAATGACGTTGGCGGATTCGACGCCAAAGACGTCGAACGCATCGATGAGTGGTTGCAAGACCAAGTGGAAAGAGCCAAATACCCCAGCCTCAGTGTGGCTGTTGTGCGAAATGGACAAACGGTCTTCGAGCGTTCTTATGGCATGGAGAACATTCGATTGAAGCGTGAAGCCTCACCGAACACACCCTATCACGTTGCGTCGGTGACCAAGGTCTTTGTCGCTACAGTGGCAACGATGCTGCACGAACGCGGAATCGTCGACTTGGATCGGCCAGTAATCGAGTATCTGCCCGAGAGTGTTCGGCTGACGACCGCGCCGGAAGTGGGCAGACGGATAACGTTGCGTCAACTGGCGTCGCACACTTCCGGACTGCCGCGGAGCGTGCCCGGCCGCGTGCAATCCATTGAGGGGAGATACCAACTGGAACCACAATTGTTATACGATCACCTGGCGAGAGTGCGTTTGAATAGCGAGCCGGGGACGGCAGAAGAGTATTCCAACCTTGGATTTGGGTTACTGGGACACGCCTTGGAACGAGCAACCGGCCAGTCGTTAGCTGAGTTGGTCGAGGAATTGATTTGCAGTCCGTTGGAGCTCAGGCACACTGCGATACAACAGGATGATCGATTGGTGCCCGCCACTGGATACGGAGAGAGCAGTTGGCGACTAGAGAGCAAACACTCGTTGCAAGGGCGGCTAGCGGGTTCCGGAGGCCTGATCGCCTCGGTGAACGATCTGTCAAAATTTTTGGTGGCGCAAATGAAGCCTGGCGCGTTTACTGATACAGCGCTAACGCAGTTGCACACACCGACGCAACTGAACGACGGTTCTTCCGCGGATACTGCGCTAGGCTGGTCGGTCAGATCAAACGACTTTGTTGGCCGTATCTTGAAAAAGAACGGTGGCCGCAGCAACTGCAGTGCTTGGATCGGCTTCGCACCGGAGCATGGAGTGGGGGTGGCCGTGGTCACAAATTGCGGTGGCCCCGATGTCGACCCATTGGGCTACTGGTTGCTGGAACGCTCGGTCGCCGGAGCCTATCGCCCCGTAACTCCGTATGGCTATGCAAAAGTGGTGCCTTACACCGGCGTGCGTTGGCAAGGCGATCAGCCCATTGTCCAGGTAAAGGGAGATTGGTTGCGATTGGCTTCGATAAATGACATTCCCATAGAGCAGATTATGCAGTTCGCGCAACGAGAATTTGGTTCTTTAGCGCAAAAACGGTTCGCCGAAGACCTGGTGGAAGTTCTTGCCAAGATGGGACATGATCCTGAATGGGATGTCGAATTGGCTTGGCGCGACAAAGACGGTCAGCTGGGACAAGCTACGGTGCGTATGACGCAGAGCAATCGATCGCAGCTACGCAATCCGTAGTCCAGCAGGCGGCTCTGTGGTCATTGCCGCGCAATTTCTAGTGCCTGCTGGCTGGGCATGGCGCGTATGACCGGTGAATTCGCTGCTCAAACCAGCGGGGACACCGCTATTATCTGAATGTGCTAATGTGTCGCTGGCGAGTCTCCGGCCAGCCGTCCAGTACTCGGTACGATCAAACGCGTACCAAGCTGAACAGCAAAACACATAAACACACCGGCCACGCAGACGGGGAAAAGCTGAATACCAATCTGCGGTGCAACTGCCTGGGACAGGTGAGGTCCGAGGATCCCCAGCAATACACACAGCTGAATCCGGACGCTGCCCGGCTGCGGAACTTCTCCTTGCCGGATTGCCTCGTAGGCCAAGACGCCTAGCGGCAGCAACAGCACTAAGTCGTAGATGGGCACGTACGGATTGAACAGGCAATTCACGACCAGCAAACTGCCCAGCAACGTGTTGCAACCAATCCAGCCTCGCCGGCGAGCCACCGCGAAAACGACAGCCAACAACGCTCCCGACAGTAGACAACTCAGCCGTCCATAGTCCGGGCTGGCCAGTTGAAACAGGGGCGCTAATCCATGCACTTTGGCAAACGGAGTTTCCAGAGACCAGGTCGTCGTCGCCAGCTGCGAACCGACACTCAAGTATTGCATAAGACTCTCTGGCCCAACTGCGACCCAAGTCACAACCCACCCGAGTGCCACTGTCGGAAGAAAGCCAAGCAGCAGACGCGGCCGAATGATCAGACAGCCTACGACAAAGAGCAGCAGTACATTCGGTTTGTACATGGTCAGGGCCAACATCGCGCCGGCTGGAATGTCTTGATGCCGGCGGAACCAGACTAGGAAGGCACTTGCCGCCGCCAAGGCCAACACGGACAGCTGGCCACCAATCAACGTTTCTAGCATGACGGGGCTGCCAATCACGATCCAGACCAGCCAATTTCGCCAACGGCACGCCGCGCCCAGGTAGGCGCGCAAGCAGACAGATG
>JANQOL010000354.1 GCA_028289675.1 Pirellulaceae bacterium | reverse complement strand
ATTGGCGTGCCGCTATGTGGCCGGAGAAGCGCTGCGAATCGACAATGCTGGCCAATCCGGTTGGCGCTTGATCAGCTGGCGGGGTCGGACACTGGGATGGGGAAAGCACCTACAAGGCATGCTCAAGAACCACTTTCCGAAAGCGTTTCGCCAATCGGCTGTGGTTCGACCTAGCGACTAGCGCGCACTGCATTGGCAGCTGGAGCGCCCATCCATGGCACGGCGCGACAAGACCCAACTCCGTACCCGGACAGGTAGATTGCACGAGTCAGCGGCGCACCGCCAGGACCACCTACACGCTGGCGGCATTTTCTTGGACAATGAAAACTCGGTCGCTGAAAGTAGCAGCTGGCACGCGCCGAACTGCGTTGTAATCCTCGGCACTGGCCGACGATCCTGGAGGGACGAATGGGATCCAATTTGACGAACTGGGCCGCGGCTCCCAGGGAACGAGCCGGTCTAGCGACAGTGTTGATCATTGTCTGCCAACTGGTCTGGGGAGCATCCGTTCAACTGGCGCAGACGCGACCAATCACCGACGGGTCTCCAAGCAGCTCCACAGCCGATAATTCGGCGGCAACAGCGCAGTCGCGGTCTGCCAATCAAGTGACCGGTGCCGGCGGAAGTGTTCCTGGAGACGGGGCCGCCTCGCCCGATGAGCTCGAGGCGGCCGTTCGCTTGCGCATCGACCAAGTTCAATTGGACACCGAACGTAGCGAAGAACAGAAGGCCGCCCTTCTGCAGTCTTACAATGCGACCTTGTTGGCATTGGATACGGCCGGAAAACTGCGCCAGCAGATCGCGACTTGGGAGGAACGTGTTCAGGCCGCGCCGACCGCGATCGAGTTGGCTCGCGAGCGCGCCGCCCAATTGGAATCTGCCGATGATGGTGTTGATGACGCCCAGCTGATGGAATTCGAACTGCTCAGCTTCGAAGAAGCTCAAGCGCGTTTGAGAGACCTGGAAACTCAGCTGGCTGAGGCCAACAAGCAGCGAAACGGCATCCAAGACGAACTGACTAGTCGCGAGCAGCGGCGGCAGAATCTGCCTCAGCTGATTTCGGAAGCAACAGCGGAGTGGGAGAGTTTGCCGGCCGCCACTACGCTGCCCAAGGTCGAAGATCCTGTTCAGGCCGAGGCCCAGCGCTGGGCACACGAGGCGAATCGACATTTGTTGCAAGCTCAAGTGCAAGTGCTTGAGTCTGAGTCTCGGGCCTACGAGGCGGAACTGCCCTTGTTGCCGCTGCAGCAAGAGCTGGCGCAAGCCGATGCCAAATTACTTCAGAAACTGGTAAACAGTTTAGGGGTGCAGCTGAATGAGCGGCGCAAGAGCCGCATTATTGCTTTGGCCGATCAGTTCCAATCGTTAGACGGCACCGATACGCGTCCCTTTGAAAGCCTGCGAGGTTGGTTGAGGTTGGGACCTGCCACGGACTCCGGCCTGTCTACAGGGCGCAGTTGGTTGGAGATCGTGGACCAGCGTATGTCCGTGCAGTCGGAGTTGGAACGGGTGCAGCGCGAGCTAACGCGGTGGAAGGAGAACCGCGCCAAGATGACCGCGCGGGTGGAAGCAAAACACCACCAAGATCGCTCGGCGGGCTTCAGCAGCTGGGTGGGCCTTATGTTGCGAAAACAGCGCAGCAAATTGCCGAATCCAGATCGCCAGTCAGCCAGACTCAGCTACTTTCGATCAGAGATGCAACAAGCAGATTCCATGTTGTTCGAGCTGGACGACGCCTTGCACGAAGTGCGGACCCTGCAAGATGGGTCGCTCAACGAGGACAACCCGCCAGATCGTTTGAAGCTCAGTCAAGACATATTGACCGAAATGAAAAGCGACGTCGAAGCGTACCTCAATGAACTGTACGAAGTTGCCGATGCACGCGAGCAGACACGGCAGTTCTCGCGAGATTACCGCGCGTTTATCGACAAACACGTCCTGTGGATTCAGAGTGGTGAACGCCTGCAAACGAGTGATTGGCAACCTGGAACCGCAGCCTTGCGTTGGCTACTGGATTTCGGGAACTGGCGGGCCTGGATGCAACTGTTGGCGCGCGACGCTATGCGGCAGCCGGTGCTCTACGGCTTGCTCGGTTTGGCCATGGGGATTTTGGTATTCAACTATGGCCAACTCAAACGACGGCTTATCGATGTCACTGGCAAAGCTGGGAAGAAGACGTGCGTGGAGTTCTCCTTGACCACGTCCGCACTGCTAATCACTGTGCTGCGGTCGTTGCCACTGTCGCTGTTGTTGGTGTTCTTAGGGTGGCGAATCAACCAGGCCAGCGGATTTGAAGCTGCACTCTCAGACTCGTCGGAATTTGCCCGATCGATTGCCGGAGGCTGTTTGGTGGTGGCAGGCACTTTGTTTCCGATGGAGTTGTTCCGGCAAGTTTGCCATCCCGAAGGATTGGGAGTGAAACACTTTGGCTGGCAACCCGCCAATGCGAGCACCTTGAGAAGCAACCTCCGCTGGCTCATTGACTTTGCGATTCCATTGCTATTCGTCGTCGGTATCTTCGCAGCGCAGAGCGATGCCCGCTGGGAATTGTCGGTTGGCCGCGTGGCATTCATGTTGTTGATGCCGTTGTTGAGTGTGTTCTTTGCGAGGCTGTTTTCTCCGAGGCACGGAATCTTTAGCGGGTATCTTCGCGAGCATGCTGCGGGTTGGATCGACCAACTCAGTTATCTGTGGTACCCGCTATTGATCTTGGGACCACTGGCACTGGCGGTGGTCAGCTTTCTTGGATTCCATTACACGGCTCAGCGAATTGCGGCGCACATGAATGTGACGCTGTGGATGGTTGTGCTGTTGACGGTATTTTACTTTGCATTGAAACGCTGGCTGGTGTTGAACCGTCGGCAGTTGATGATGGCTCAGGCTAGGCACCGGTTGGAATTGGCCGCGAAACGAGAGCCAGATTTGGCGGCAAACCCCAAGGTCATTGACGACGACGAAGTCAATTTGGTCGCGATCAACGATCAAACGCGGCGGCTCGCATCCAGCCTTGTAATCGCGGCTGGACTCGTGCTGGCGTATTTTATTTGGTCGGATATCATTCCCGCCATTTCCTTCCTGGACAATGTCACGTTGTGGAACGTCGCCGGGGCTGTCCCCGAGGAAGACGTGAACATCACCTTGGCCAATTTGGTACTCGTCATTCCGTTGGTGGTCTTGACGGTGATCGCCGCTCGCAACGTGCCGGGGCTCTTGGAAATCGCGCTGCTACAGCACTTGCCCCTGACCAATGCGGCGCGATATGCCATTACCACGTTAGCCCGCTACGCCATCGTCGCCCTGGGGATTGTTATCGTGGCTTCGACCATCGGACTGCAGTGGAATTCGATTCAATGGCTCGTGGCCGCGCTGGGAGTCGGATTGGGATTCGGACTGCAGGAGATATTCGCCAACTTTGTCTCCGGGTTGATTCTATTGTTCGAGCAGCCGATTCGCGTGGGAGACATTATTACCATAGACGGTACGACCGGCACCGTGTCGAAGATTCGCATGCGGGCCACCACTGTTGTGAACTGGGATCGTCAGGAGCTGATCATCCCGAACAAAGAGCTGATCACCGGCAAGCTGCTGAATTGGACGCTCACTGACACGACCAATCGCGTGGTGTTGAACATTGGCGTGGCCTACGGCAGCGATACGGAGAAGGCTTGCAGCCTGATTCGCCAAGTGTGCAACGACTACGAAGAGATCTTGGGAGACCCCGCGCCCAACATTACGTTTGAAGGCTTTGGAGATAACGCGCTGAATTTGGTGCTGCGAGTTTTCTTGGAAAACCTGGAAAATCGTTTGGGCACCATTCACGAATTGCACCAACGCATTTACCACTCACTGAATGCAAACAAAATCGAACTGGCCTTTCCGCAGCGCGACTTGCATGTCAAAACTTTACCCAAAGGCCTTAGTCGATGGCTGGGGCAGGGCACACGCGAATCTGCTAACGGCAGTGTTGTTAGCGAAAGCGGGCTCAGTGGAATCTCGATGGCACAAAGCGAGCACACCGAATGAGTAGCGATCACGAACCTTTGCGTATTGTCATCGTGGGCGGCGTGGCCGGCGGAGCCTCAGCGGCCGCGCGGGCGCGACGCGCTAATGCGAACGCGGAAATTACCATCTTGGAAAAGGGCCCTGCAGTGTCCTTTGCCAATTGCGGTCTGCCGTATCACTTGGGTGGTGAGATCGAACACCGTGAACACCTGTTGGTGGCCAGCGCCGAGTTATTTTGGAATCGGTTTCGTGTGCGCGTTCGCACCGGACACGAAGTGCTGGCGATCGATCGTGCGGCACAGACGATTACCGGACAAGCGACTGCAGAAAACGAGGTGGAAGGCCGGGAGTTTAAGGTTCCCTACGATCGACTGATTCTGGCGACTGGTTCCGAACCCATTCGTCCGCCCTTTATGGACAAGCCCGCCGATAATGTGTTCCAGCTGTGGAATCTGACGGATCTGGATGCGATTCTGGGCTACATGAAGAATCGCGCTTGCAAGAAAGCCACCGTCGTGGGAGCCGGTTTCGTAGGCTTGGAAGTGGTCGAACAATTGGTGCGCAGGAAGATTGCGGTTTCGCTCGTTGAGCGGATGCCGCAAGTGTTGAGCCCGGTGGACGAGGAGATCGCCAAACAAGTTCAGTTGGAGCTACAAAAACACAACGTTGGATTGCACCTAAAAGCATCGGTCGAAGAGCTTCTATCCAGCCAACAGCGCGTCACCGCACTGAAACTGAGCACTGGTCAATCGGTGCCCGCCGACGTGGTGATTGTGGGCGCTGGCGTGCGGCCAAGGACGGAATTGGCCGAGCAAGCGGGACTGACCCTGGGAGAGCACGGGGGTGTTGCGATCAACGAATATTGCCAAACGAACGATCCCAAGATCTACGCTGTTGGGGACATGGTCGAGTATGAGTGGGGCGCGCTTGGCGGCAAGGCACGGATTCCTCTCGCTGGTCCGGCCAACCGCTCGGGGCGTGTGGCGGGAGCCCATGCGGCCACAGGTCGCTGCCGTCCACTGGGAGCCATGCAAGGAACGGCCATCGTCCG
>JANQOL010000306.1 GCA_028289675.1 Pirellulaceae bacterium | reverse complement strand
TCTCGTATCGACCAAGGCGTCGGGCGGCTCGTCGAAGTGCTGCGGGACCTGGGCGTCTACGATCAAACGAACATCATTTTTACCAGCGATCATGGCATGGCGTTTCCCGGTGCCAAAACGACGCTCTACGAGCCGGGGATGCACGTGCCGATGATCGTGCGGGACTCTTCGGTCGAGAAACGCGGCACGGCATGCGATGCGATGCTCAGCCACGTTGACCTGGCTCCAACGATCCTGGATATGGCCGACGCCTTGGACGGCGTTGCCAATGATCCACGCGATTTTCACGGTCGCAGTTGGGCCAAACTAACGCACGCGCCTGAAACTGAAGGCTGGGATCAAGTCTTCGCGTCGCATACGTTTCACGAAATCCAGATGTACTACCCCATGAAGGTCGTACGGGGCAGAAAATACAAACTGATCTGGAACATCGCCTATCCGCTGCCCTATCCGTTTGCATCGGATTTGTGGGCGGCTCCGACTTGGAAGACACAGTTTCAGCAAGGCCCCCAAACGATGTACGGCCAGCGTACGGTGCAGCAGTACATTCAACGGCCGGAATTTGAACTGTTTGACTTGGAGGACGATCCGGACGAGGCCCACAATTTGGCCGAGTTGCCGGAGCACGCAGAATTGCTACAGGCACTGAAAGAAGAACTGAGGTCTTTCCAAAAGAAGACCAAGGACCCGTGGATCATGAAGTGGAACTACGAATAGTTCCAGGAAAAGATAAAGCGGAGGGCACGGGACTCGAACCCGCAACTGGGCGAACCAGCGACTGATTTCGAATCAGCTTCCTAACCATTCGGATACCCTCCTCGACGGGTTTCGCATTGTCACCGTTGTCGACTCCTTCGACAAGGCCACCCCAGTGTTGGTTCGCCTGGCCGAATGCGGTCATCTTCTGCCACATGCTGTACTTGCGTGCGGTGCCAATCTGAGGCTCGGCACAGCAACGATGGAGCTCTGCAAAACGGCATGCCGTCGGGAATAACTGCAACGGCCCGCGGGTCTATGCAGTCAGTTCCGGGTGCAGACACGACGCTTTGACGGAGGATTGTTTCCGCGTTCGCGCCGCAGTGGCATGCTGCACGGGAACCGATTTCATCGTCAGCTCGTCGAGCCGGTCGTGTACTGACGCCCCGTCGTAATCCTCTCGATCCGGGATCCCTGCAGTGAACCTCTACAGCTTGCTGGCCGATTTGGTTGTGGTCGTGCACCTGGCCTATGTGCTGTTCGTCTTGCTCGCACTGCCGGTTATTCTGTTCGGCGGATGGCGTGGCTGGGAATGGGTGCGGAACCGCGCGTTTCGCTTGATGCATCTGGCGATGATCACCATCGTGGTTGTCGAAGCGCTGCTCTCGATCACTTGCCCCTTAACCACATTGGAAGACTATCTGCGCGGTCAGGCAGGCCAGCAAGTGGTGCAGGGCTCTTTCATTGGTCGCCTGGCGCATGATCTGCTGTTCTTTGACGTCCCGCAGCAGTTTTTTACGCCCATCTACTGTTTGTTCGGCGCGCTCGTCGTTGGCACACTCTTCTTGGTACCCATTCGTTGGACGAAAAACACCGAACCGCACTCTCAGCATCTCGCCTCATCGACCGACTAGCGGATTTCTACTTTTGATGTGGTCTGTTTTTGACGGAATGCGCAACCACCAGCGTTGAGCACGCGGGCCAACTGTCCGTGCGACACTTACCAGCGAAGTCGCCTGTTCACCGAGCAGCGATCGAAGTCATCAAAAAAACACGCGGTGTCGAGGTTATCCGACGAGGGCAATTAGTATGGAGAGATGTACCGTGAAATCAGCACGCCAGACTCAGGTCATTTACGCAGCTATTTGCGCCCGACGTTCCGCAAGGTGCTGGTCCTGGTCCCTATATTCGTTATGTCCGGTACAACCCTAGCCACTGAACCGGTGCCGCGGGGGCGCACAATCCAAGGTCAGGCGGCAGCCCAAGGCCAGGCAGGCAACCTGCGCAGCGTGGCGGCTTCTCGCCGTGCCATAAGCCGCGCGGTGCAGCCCGGCGATCTGGTGGCTTATCCTGGCGCTCAGTTGTCCCCCGAGCTGGCCCAGTTGATTCAGCAAGGTGCCGGAACGGAGCGTCTGCTAAAAGCTCTCGAGTCGGCTCATCGGTCCGGTCAATTGACATGGGCGCGCAACGCCAATCCGTGGACCGTCAATTCAGGTTGGCGCTGGCAGTCGGAGCAAATCTGGCAATTGGATTCGCCACAGCGCCGAGCTTGGCCGCGTCAAAATGACGACGTGATTATTCTGGCCGCCGATGGACCGCTGTTAGTTGCTATTCGACATGGAAGGAGTTTGGAAATGTCGATACGCGACTTGTCTGAAGGAAGGGCCGCCAAGCGTGGATATGCGGACACGCCGCGTTACTTTGGGCATCACGCCGGAAGTCAAGCGCATATCACGGCGTTCAACGTCAGGCACTTGGCCCGCAAGTCTCCGGAGCTGTTCCGGTTCTACGCCTACTTTGCGGGTCCGAACTCGGATCTGCCCAGTGCCGATAGCTTGCCCCGCTCGCCGGTGGACTGGATTTCGCGTTAGTTTTGCAACCGGTCGCTTTTCAATAGGCCCGGCCCGCCACTCAAGCTCCGCGCGTGTGAAGTTCAATGTTCCGTTGTGGTCGGCGGATCCTGCTGGCTGGCGTCCAACAGCGGTAGCTCGTCGGGCCTTCGCTCCGACATGCCTTGCTTGAAGTGTTTGCGGCATACTGACAGATAGCGGTCATTGCCGCCGATTTGCACTTGTTGGCCATCCTTGATGGCTCTGCCCTCAGCGTCGATGCGGAGCACCATCGTTGCCTTGCGGCCGCAGTGGCAAATCGTCTTGATCTCCGTCAGCGAATCGGACCAGGCTAGTAGGTGCTGGCTGCCTTCAAAAAGATTTCCTTGAAAGTCCGTGCGTAGGCCATAGGCCAGTACCGGGATGTCCGACTTGTCACACACGTCGCTCAGCTGGCGGACCTGCTGTTTGGTCAAGAATTGGGCTTCGTCGACCAGCACGCAGTGCACGTCTTGCCGCTGCTGCTGGGCAGACACCATGTGAAACAGATTGTCCGCGGTCGTGAACGTCAAGGCTTCGGCTTGGATTCCGATGCGCGAGGCCACTGTGCCGCTGCCATATCGGTCATCCATTTCGGGTTGCAGGATCAACGTCTGCATTCCGCGCTCGCGATAGTTGTAGCTGGACTGCAGCAATGTCGTTGACTTGCCCGCGTTCATGGCTGAGTAATAAAAATAGAGCTTGGCCATGATTGGCAGTCGGTCGTTGGGGGTTGCGCTTCGAGCGATGAATCTAGCGAATGTGGCGAACCTGACAAGCAACCCCGGGTGTCCACCCGGCGGCGCTCACGAGCTCCGGTCGCCGTGGGCGAGCTTGCAACCGACAATCATGGCCAGGCTACTGGACCAAATCCGGTCAAAAGAGGATGCTACGGGGCGTCCAAAACTTCGATAATTCCT
>JANQOL010000274.1 GCA_028289675.1 Pirellulaceae bacterium | reverse complement strand
CAATGCTGCCCCCGCCGGCACGCTACCATCGCGACCGCGTTCGACGGCTGTCGTCCCGAAAAAGCCCAATATCTATATGCGGCGTTAGCGCACGGTCACAATCGAGAACTAGGGTGCCGACAGCTAGCCGTTTGGGGACTAGTTCGGTTGGTCGAGAGGCACCCGGCCCATTCTACAGCTGACTTGGGACAAAACGTTTGCGCAAGTCGCAAGTTCTTCGGGCGAGTGGTGGTTCGCGGCATTGCAATGCATGCTATTCAGCGAATGGCCAATTTGGCCAACTCGTCTTTTCTTCGAAGGCTCGAAACGGATATATCCCAACTTGTGATCGTCGGCTGAACACAGGGAAGGGATGCACAGTGAGTCCACACACGACCAGTTTTGGGAATGACCAGCGTTTACAGATGCGGTCCGACGATGTCCGCGCGCGAAGTCAGGTCACCGTCGCCGTCGCTCTGTTGTTAGGTTGCGTTGCTCCGCGTCTGGTGGGGCAGGAGCCCATTCAGTTCCAATCCCGCTCGGGCGCCACCGCGTCCAGCACGCAGTCCGCTTCGGTTTCGGCAGACTTGCTTCAGATCTATGAGCGGACCAAGACAGCTAGCGACCAGCAAGCGGTGACAGCCATCGCCCGCGAGTGCTCCCAGGTCATTCCCGATTCAAGCCGCAGTCGCATGGATCGCGATTATGCGTCGAGCCTGTTGGCATGGGCGCTCAATCGCCGCGGTGAAATGCGTAGCGAACAGGCCGCTCGGCTGGTAGAGCAGGGCCAACTGGCCGAGGCCGACAAGGTCGATCGTCAAGCAGCTGCGGACTACGAAACAGCCATCAAGTACGGTCCGGAGAATTGGCGTACTTACCACAACTACGGCATCGCCTTGGCCATGCAAGGTGACTACCGGCGTGGCATCGATGTGTTCACCAAAGCCATCCAAATCAAAGCCGACTATGCAAACGCGTACTTCAATCGCGCGGAACTTTACTTCGAACTGGAACAGTACGCCGAAGCCATCCAGGACTACGGACGGGCGATCGCCATCAACGATCAGGATCCGCAGTACTACAACAGTCGTGGTCATGCCAAATTCATGTTGGACAAACACGACGCGGCGTTATCAGACTACCGCCGGGCCACCGAGTTGGGCGATGACAGCGCCATCTATCACTCGGACTTGGGTGACGCTTGCCAATACCTTGGACGTTGGATGGACGCTGCCCACGCGTACCGGGCTGCAGTCGCCGTCAACAACAAGTACTCACGAGCTTATCAAAACGCTGCCTGGCTGATGGCCACCTGTCCGGACGATCAGATACGCAATCCCGAACTTGCGATGGCGGCGGCCAAACGCTCGATTCAATTGGCTGGGCAACGTACTTCGCGCGGTTTGGACACGCTGGCGGCGGCGACGGCAGCGATGGGGCGTACCTCGGAAGCCGCCAAGCTGCAGCAGCAAGCGATCGAGTTGGCGGATCAGAACGAGAAGCTCGAGCTGTCTCAGCGGCTACAACTGTACCAAAGCGGTCAAGCTTACTATCAACCTTTGCCGCCTGGAGTCCAGTTGGCAGACGATTCTCGGCCTGAGCAGTTTCGCATTCGCACCGCATCCGGCAACCAATCCAATAGTCGCTAGCCAGGGCGCAAGCGTAAGTGTATGTGCGCGGGCTGCGTACGAAATCGCTAACTTTGAATCGCGATTCGGCCGATGCGGCAAACCGCCGTGGGCGATTTCAAGAACTGGCAGTATCCAGCGTTTCGTCAGCAGCCGGTGTTAGGCAATCAGATCGTGCACGATATGTCCGTGTACGTCGGTCAGGCGGAAGTCGCGTCCGGCATGGCGGAAGGTTAGGCGTTCATGATCCATGCCTAGCTGATGCAGGACAGTCGCGTGCAAATCATGCACCTCGACCGGGTCCTCGACGGTGTACTTGCCGATTTCATCCGTGGCCCCGTGCACGTGGCCACCCTTGAAACCACCGCCAGCCAGCCACACGGAGAAGCAATCGCGGTGGTGCCCACGACCGTTCTTACCTTCCTTGGTCGGTGTACGTCCAAATTCGGTGGCCCAGAGGACAATCGTGTTTTCCAACATGCCTCTTTGCTTCAAGTCGGTGATCAAGGCGGCAGTTGGTTGGTCTACGTTGTAGGCCAAATCCCGGTGTTCATTCATTTCACCGTGCGAATCCCAGTTGGGCCGTGAGCCGGTGTCGATCAATTCGATGAATCGCACGCCCCGCTCGGCCAAGCGGCGGGCGACAATGCACTGCCAGGCAAAATCAGCTCCGGGGCCCTTTACCTTTCGATCCAATCCATACAGACGACGAATGTGCTCCGGTTCCTGGTCGACGTCGAACGCTTCGGGCGCTGCCTGTTGCATCTTGAAGGCCGTCTCAAACGACTTGATCCGCGCCGCCAAGGCTGAGTCCTGGGCGCGCTGCGACAAATGCGAAGCGTTGAGGTTGCGGACCAAGTCAAACTCCAAGCTCTGCAGCTGTCGCGTCGATCCAGGAGCGTTCAGATTGGCAATGGGATCTTCGCCCGGCAACACACGCGTGCCTTGATGGACTGCCGGCAGGAAATCGCTCGCAAAGACCTGAGTTCCGCCGTAGGGCAAGTGAGGCGCGATCACGATGAAGCTGGGCAGATTCTGATTGAATGTTCCCAGACCGTAACTGACCCAAGATCCCATACTCGGTCTTGCAAATGTGGGCGATCCCGTGTGCATGCCCAGCGTGGCCTCGGAATGATCGAAGTGCGAGGCATTCATCGATCGAACGAGACAAATGTCCTCCATGACGTCGCGCACATGCGGGAAGATGTTGCTGACCTCTGTGCCGCAGCGAGAGTTTGGACGCGACCCGAAGATGTTCCCCATCAAGCGATCTTTGCCCGAACCATCGCGGCCATGCGTGGTCGGTTTGGGATCAAACGTATCGATGTGGGAGACGCCACCGGTGGCGTAGATAAAGATCACCGACTGGGCTTTGCCGTCACGATGCGGGCGCTTGGGAGTCAGTGGATCGTCGGCCTTTGCCGATCCGATCGAGTCTTCAGCCGCGGACATGTCCGCCAGTAGGCCAGGCATCAGCAGCGAACTGCCGAGCAAACTGCGGATCATCGCTCGTCGGTGATTCTGGAATCGGTGGTGCATGGCCATTAATCAATGTAGAGGAATTCGTTGAGTCGAAAGAGGCTACGCGTCAGGCTAGCCCAAGCTTGCCGGCCAGCCGCAGACGGGTCGGAGCCACTGGCCCCAAGCCGCTGCGCCACTTCTTGCAAATGTCGCACCATCAGTGTTTGCTCATCGGCGCCGGGGCGTCTTCCCAGCAGCTCTTGAAACAGCCGTGCAGCCGCCGTCTCCTGCTCAGGCACCTTGGCAAAACGGCTGGCAATCTCGTCGGACTGTTCGTGTAGGAATTGGTCGTTGACAAAGAACAAAGCTTGCAGGGCAGTTACGGACTGGTCACGCTGGCTGGTACACACGTTGGGATCGGGGCCGTCGAACGTTTGAGCGTAAGACTCGACGGTCAATCGCTTGGTCAGTTGATACACGCTGCGTTTGTGCGTCGGGTATTCGTCTTTGAAAGGATGATGCTGGGTGTATT
>JANQOL010000232.1 GCA_028289675.1 Pirellulaceae bacterium | reverse complement strand
CGCCCAGAATCTGGACCTCAATCGCGATTTCGTGAAGCTCGATTCGCCTGAAGTACGCGGACTGGTTGCGGCCATCAATCAGTACGACGTGGACATTTTGATCGACACGCACACCACGAATGGTTCGCTGCATCAGTATGATTTGACATACGACATCCCACACACGCCCACGTTACCGGCAACCGTCGATCGGTGGCTTCGAGAGCAACTGGTGCCTCAGGTTACCGACCGTCTCGCAGACGCGGGTTTCGACACCTTCTATTACGGTAACTTTGACGCAGATCATCGCCGCTGGAGCACCTATGGCCACCAACCGCGCTATAGTACCGAGTACATGGGGCTGCGGGGAAAGATTGGCATTCTGTCGGAGTCGTACTCGTACGTGAGCTACGAAACGCGCGTCAAAGTTTCGTACGCGTTTGTCAAAGAAATTCTGCAAGCCGTGGCACGCGATCCAGCCACCATTCGGCAAATGTTGGATGAATCGGCTCAAAGTGCCAAAGTTGGGCAGTCACTGCCCATCCAGGCGGAATTGGCCAAGACGGCCGACGGCGTCGTTGCCAAAGGTTTTCAGCGCGAGGATGGTTCGCCTCCGGTCGGGGCCTACGGCGCCCAAGCACTCGCCTCGCATGCACCGAAAGACTATCGCGTGCAGCTGTGGAACAGCACGCACGTTACTGACACGGTTTCCCTACCGGCCGCCTATGCGATCTCGCCACAGTATGCGTGGGCGGTGGGCCGGCTCCAGCGGCACGGCGTGCAGTTGCAGCGATTGGTAGCGAATACCAAGTTATCCGTTCAAACCTACCGCATCGAACAGATGGAGAGGTTACCCGAGTTTCAACGACATCGTCGGCATGCATTGCAGGTGGCGGAAGAGATGCAGGAGCGCGTCCTTCCGTCGGGAACATACATCGTTTCAATTGACCAACCACTGGGGGTCTTGGCAGCTTTCCTACTCGAACCGGGTTCGGATGATAATTTGGCGAGCTGGAATTTCTTCGATCCTGACCTGCGTGAAGGGGAAGAGTATCCTGTCGTCCGTCTGCCACAGCTGCCCGCCGACCAAGCAATGGAGGCAGTTACGGTTATTCCTGCGACCGAGCAGATTACCCTGGAGCGTCTTTATGCACCGGGTAGGAGTGTTGCCTACGGTGGCGATCGCATTCGCGGCGCGCGGTGGTTGAAGAACAGCAGTGAGTACGTGGTTCGTCGCGGAACTCGCACGTTGGTCATCGATGCGCAAACCGGCGCGACGCGGCGGCTCACGGAAGTGGACGCCATGCGCGCCAAGCTAGCCGACATGGACGCGTTTTCCAATGAACAAGCTGCCGCAGCAGCTTCCATCGACGCGTTCAGCGAAGACTGGGCTCATGCTTTGGTCACGCATCAAGGCGATTTGTACTTTTTTGATTCCGACACCCAGGCTGCTCGTCAGCTCACCCATTCGCCCGATGAGCCGGAACAATTGGCGGCGCTGAGTCCAGCGGGCACGCATGTTGCATTTGTACGAGACAACAATTTGTGGCTGGTGGACTGCGAAACGACGGAAATCAAGCAACTGACGACGGATGGCTCGCCGGACATCTTGAACGGAATCTTGGATTGGGTCTATCAGGAAGAGTTGTATGGACGCGGCAACTTCAAAGGGTTTTGGTGGAGTCCCGATGGCCGGCAGTTAGCGTTTCTGCAACTCGATCAAACACCCGTGCCGCGTTATGCGGTGACCGATAGCATCCACTATGGGCAGCAGCTGGAGAACACACGCTATCCCAAAGCGGGGCAGCCATTGCCAACGGTGAACGTGCGGTTGCTAGACATCTCAACCGGTGAGATCACCGCAGTCGACCTCTCGAAGTTCGACCCGCAAGATCGATTGGTCGCCCGTGTATCCTGGTCACCGGAAACCGAGCTGTGGCTGCAGGTCTTCAATAGGGTACAAAATCGCCAGGACTTAGTGCGCGTCGATCCCGAAGATGGCTCCGCACGCACGCTGTTGACCGAGGTTAGTCCAGGATGGATTGAGGTTCGCGGCACGCCGAGGTTTTTACCAAATGGCGACTTTCTGTGGCTTAGCGATCTACCCCTGGGGCGTACTCACTTGGTGCGTGTTTCCGGACAGACCGGGCAGCGCACCGCGCTGACGAGTGGTGACTGGGATGTCTCCGAATTGGTTTCCATCTCGCAAGACAGTCAAACGGCCTTTGTGACGGGTAATATATCTCACCCCACTGAACAACAGCTGCTGGCCGTTGATTTGCATTCGGGAACCATGCGGCAGGTTACTTTGGCGCCGGGTACGCATCGGCCTCAAGTGGATGCGTCGGGTAAGTTTTTCATCGATGTATTTAGCAGCAAAGATTCGGCTCCGTTTGCGTCTGTGCATTCCATCGGTGGCCAGATGCTTCGCGTTATTGACGCTCAGATCTCGGACCGTCATCAGTTTCTAGATATCGCGGCCCCACGGTCATTCACAATCACCGCGCGCGATGGTCTGGAACTACAAGCGCAATTGATACTGCCTGCCGGATTCGATCCGGCGGCGTACGACGAGCCTGCCACGAGTGGGCTGAACGAGTCGCGAGGTGACCAGGCCACTACGGATGCCGCCGGCAAGCTGCCAGTAGTTGTTTATGTGTACGGAGGGCCGCAGGCTCCAACAGTCAGCAATGCTTGGGCAGGACGCAACTACTGGTGGCATCAGATGCTGGCCCAGCGCGGCTTTGCAGTTTTGCTGTGCGACAACCGCTCGTCGCGCGGTCGAGGTGTCAACGACACTTGGACCATTCGCGGGGACTTGTGCAAAGTCGAGTTGCGAGATTTGGAAGACGCTGTCGGTTGGCTTAGAGAACAGCCTTGGGTGGACGCCGACCGCGTTGGCCTGTGGGGCTGGAGCTACGGGGGATATTTTACATCTTACGCACTCACTCACAGCCAGCTGTTTCGCTGTGGGATTGCCGGCGCCCCCGTAACCGATTGGCGCAACTATGATGCCATTTACACCGAGCGGTACATGGGGCTGCCCCAGGAAAATGAGGCCGGCTACACTTCCAGTTCTTCGGTTGCCGCCGCAGCTGATTTGAATGGCCAGTTGCTGATTATTCACGGCGAACGTGACGACAACGTCCATTTAAGCAACACCTTGCAACTGGCCTATGCGTTGCAGAAGGCGGGCAAGCAATTTGATTTAATGATCTATCCGAAGAATCGGCACGGCGTAGTGGACCCGGACCAGCGCTTTCACATGTACCGCATGATGACCAACTTCTTCGAACGCCATTTAATGAATCAATCGCAGGCAGATCCGTCGAACTGATCGACCTGAGTTGGTTCGAGCAAAGCAACTTTGGAACTATGAACTTATGACACGTATTACTAGCAGGCCCTTGGGACGACTCGTGGTGCTGGTCGCCTGGTGCATTGTGTTGGCCGAAGGTCGGGCCCAAGATCGGCCGAATATCTTGTTCATCATGTCGGACGATCATACGACGCAGGCGGTCGGCGCCTATGCTACGGTGCTCAAGGAAATCGACCCTACACCGACCATCGATAGTTTGGCGCGGGAGGGCATCCTATTTGAAAACGCCTTTTGCACCAATGGCATCTGCACTCCGTCGCGAGCGTGCATTATTACCGGGCAATACAACCACAATAATGGCGTGTTTGACTTGGGCGGTCGCATCGAGCCAGATCGGCAGATGTTGCCGATACAGATGCGAAACGCTGGGTACCAGACGGCCATGATTGGCAAATGGCACCTTAAGACCGAGCCCAACTTTGACTATTACAAAGTGCTGCCGGGGCAAGGGAAGTACTACGACACCGAGTTTCGAGTCCAGGGGGATCAGCCTTGGCCGAAGAACACAGTCAAGCACCAGGGAGAGCACTCGTCGGATGCCATCACGGATTCCACTTTGAAGTGGTTCCAAGAGCATCGTGATCCCAACCGGCCATTCTTTGTCTGCCATCAGTTCAAGGCTCCTCACGACTTCTTTGAGAATGCGCGTCGATACCAGTCTTATTTGGCGGACGTGGACATTCCGGAGCCGGCGACTCTTTATGACGTACCTGACAGCTGGGGATCGATCGCCACACGCGGGCACGAAGATGAATTGATGCCACATATCGGCACGTCGATCGGTTCACGCAACCCGCGGCGTTCCTACGCAGTGGACCTATACAAGCGCTTTCCCGAAGAGTTTCCACCCGGCTACGACCCGGCCAGCCTATCCGAAGTAGAAACGACCAAGCTGGCTTACCAGGCTTATTTGAAAAAGTACCTGCGCTGTGTCAAAGGCGTCGATGACAACTTGAAGCGGTTGTTCGACTATCTCAAGCAAGAAGGCTTGTACGACGATACGGTCATCATTTACACGGGAGATCAAGGGTTCTGGCTGGGCGAGAAAGACTACCAAGACAAGCGTTGGGCCTACGATCAATCCCAACGCATGCCATTCATCGTTCGCTATCCGCCCACGATACCGGCTGGACAACGAAGCAATGCTATTGTCGAGAATGTGGATTACCCCGCGCTAATGTTGGACTATGCCGGCGCCGAGATACCTGAAAGTGTGCAGGGCAAGTCGTTTCGATCGATTTGCGAGAACGGCCGCGAACCTCCTGGCTGGAAGACAGCTGCCTACTATCGATACTGGATGCACATGGCCCACCATGACAATCCCGGAGAAATGGCCATCCGCACCAAGACCCACAAGCTGATCTATTTTTATGGTTGCGACTACCAAGGTAAGAAACGCACGCCAGCCGGCTGGGAACTATACGATTTGACCTCCGATCCACAAGAATTGAACAACGTCTATGATGACCCTCAGTACGCTGCGATTCGTGACGAACTGAAGGCGCAGTTTGCACAGCTACGCTTGGATATTGGCGACGATGGATCTCACTATCCGCAGTGTGAGGAGGTGGTGCAAGCGAATTGGGACTATGACGAGCGAGCTCGGCAACGGGCGATTGAAACGTCTCACGAGTTCCTGGCACGGCGCGAAGCTGAATTGGCCAAGCGGCGGGCGAAGTAAAGCAGCCCGCCTCGGTTGGAGTATTCGATGACGCAATAGTTGCTCATTCCATCATAGGAAAAATCTAAACAGATTTCTGCATCTGAGATGCGTTTCAGAATGCCTTTCGTTGGTGAAGCGAAATTCCAACGAACGGGGTTCGGCTGGAATTTAGTTTTGAATCTGGTTGCGCTGTTTTGGCTTCCCGCGCGCGGATGCACGCGAGCGCGTAGGGAAGAGGATTTGAAACTAGCAGAGGCAACGACCATCCCCGACCTTCAGATTGCTTTTAAGAGTCTGATAGTCCCAGCCAAAGCCGAATGGCTTGCGTGACTTGATTGAGCTGCTCATCGGATAGCGTTCCAAGGCAGCGAATCAGCTTGACTTGGGGAATGGTAATGAGATTTTGCGCGTCAAAAGCACCTTGTTTCAGAAACCGAGTCGGTATCGATACTTCGAATCGAGAGCTGCGAGTGCTCGTAGTGTGAGCGACCAAAGTGACCAGAACTCGATCATTGTCGTCCGTGGTCGGAATGCTTAGAACCAGGCAAGGACGGATCTTGGCAACCATACCAAGGTCGACCAACCAGACTTCACCGCGTTTCGGTTTCCTCATCGCTGCTTTCCCTAGCGTCTAGCTCCTGGAATAAATGATCTGCCGCAGAAACTAAGGCGTCATCCGGAATGTCTCCCGATGCCTTGTCTAGCGTCTGGCGTAAGACGGCTGCAGCTACCTCTCGTTGATCTTCGGGAGGAAGCAATGCGAATGCGGTCAAGATTTGATTGGCTGCTTCAGTCATTGAGTATCTCCATGTAACTCTATTGTATCCTGGCAGAATGGCCGCGAGCCACGCCATCAGACGCCAATCACTGCTTTCGAAATGTTTTCGAAGGTAACGTCTTAAATATTGCGCACAAATTTGAAAGGTGGTCCTTGAGGCGTTAGGAAATGTTTTTTTGCGAAACCAGACCTATCAGACGGAAGGACCACCGATGGCCAGTGTAGCAAAGGAATTGACGAAGACCAGCGTGATCAAGATCGACGAGACAACTGTGGGCGTGTCAGTGGCATCGTCGTAGCGGACGACGTCGCGAACGGAGCCTTGATGGTCGTAGAGCGCCCAGAGAACGTCCGAATCGCCGGCTAGTTCGTTAATATTTTATTCGGCCAGGATCTCGTCGACGGCCGAACCCCAGAGGTAGCGGTTGGTGACGTCGCCGGTCTCGTCGAGTCTCAGCAAGACATGGTCGCCCCGTTGTCACGCGACGACCGCAGGCCATCGTTGACGATGTAGCTAATGTCGTCGAACGTGCCGTCACCATCGGCGTCGATCGACTCAGAGACGCGACGATTGAGAGCGTCGTAGCCGTACTGGATGTGCTTGGTGAGCACGCCGCCAGAGTCCAGCAGTCGCACGTCGGTCATGCGGTCACGGTGATCGCAGTCGTACTCGGTGACTGCGCCGGTTGTTGCATCGGTGCGACTGGTGAGATTTCCGTTGTCATCGTATACGTACGATGCATCGGAGTCGCTTAAGAACTGGTTGTCAGCACCGGTCGTAGATGAACTTGAGGTCCGGTTTCCGTTTGCATCAAAAGCAAAAATGCTCTAGGGAGCCGGCAGGGCATAGGCCATGATGGAATCTGCCGTCGGTGTCTTCAACTTGCCGCCGCCGCTTGCCGGAATGACGACGAACTGCCGCCCGTTCACGGAGTAGGTGGAGGGAGTGGCGTAGCCACCGGCGGGCAGCTTGGTTTGCCACAACAGTTCTCCGGAGCGTGCGTCGAACGCACGGAACATCTTGTCTCGCGTTGCACCGATGAAGACTAAACCTCCCGCGGTGACGATAGTGCCCCCAAAGTTCTCCGTACCCGTCGGCGGCACACCGCGGGCAGTTAGCTCTGGGTATTCGCCCAGTACGCGCTGCCAGCGAATTTCACCTCGATTGAGATCAATGGCAGTCAGCTGACCCCAGGGAGGACGAATAGCTGGGTAGCCTTCTTGATCCAAGAACTTGTTGTAGCCGGTGATACGATAGGGGTAGGCGGCGCCCTCCGGTTGCCGGACCAGTGTGACGATGTTGGGTTGGTTGTTGGAATTGACGTACAGCCAGCCCGTCGTTGGATCGAAGGATGCACCCGACCAGGTGGCTCCACCATGAAATCCGGGCACAACCACCGTGCCTTGCAGGCTGGGCGGGTTGTAGGCGGGACCGCCGCGCAGTTTTTCAAGCTGTGTCAACACATGAGCCGTATTGGCGGGCGCGATGTCGGTCACGTCGGCCGCTGTCATCTCAGTTTTCGAGAACGGCGGCGGCTTCACCGGAATGGGTTGAGTCGGCCAGGCCTGTTCACCTTCCACGTCTGATGCTGGTACGGGTTGCTCCTGGACTTCAAACAGCGGCTCTCCCGTTTCTCGGTCGAAGAGAAACACATAACCAGTCTTGGTCACTTGCGCCACCGCATCGATCTGGCGTCCATCTCTGGTGATGGTTACCAGATTGGGATAGGTCGGCAGATCGTGATCCCACAAATCATGGTGCAGTGTTTGAAAGTGCCACTTGCGCTCGCCCGTCTTACCGTCCAGCGCGATGGTGCAGTTGGCAAACAGGTTTTTCCCGTGCCGGTCACCACCATAAAAATCAAAGGCGGCCGAACCAAGACCAGCGAAGATCCATCCGCGTTCAGTATCCACGCTGTAGCCACTCCAAGCGTTCGCGCCTCCGCGATCCTTCCACGATGTTCCGGCCCAAGTTTCGTGGCCAACCTGACCGGGCCGCGGAACCGTATGAAACCGCCAAACTTGTCGGCCCGTACGCACGTCAAAGGCGCGTATGTCACCTGGAGCAGAAGGCCCGGGGCCTTCGCCGCAGGAAAAGCCCATGATGACCAGATCATCCAAGATGGCGGGGGCAGACGTCGGACCGTAGCCCAACTTGGTCACATTGCGTTGGAGGTCTTCCCGGAGATCCTTGACTCCCGCCGTTCCAAACTGACGATCCAACTCTCCGGTGCGGGCATCCAGTGAAAACAAACGGCCATCCGAAGTCCCGTGCAAGATTCGGCGGTTACCGTTCGCTTGACCATCGCTCCAGTAGGCCACGCCACGATTGACCCCTCCCGAGGCCAAAGGAGATTTCCAGGGTTCACCTTGCATTGGATCGAAACGCCAACGCTCCTTGCCAGTGGCCGCATCCAAGGCGATGACCTTCAGGCGTCCCGAGGTCAGGTACATCGTCCCGTCGATCACCAGCGGAGTGCACTCCATGATTTTGGCCTGGCCGTCCGCCAGTTCTCCGGTGCGGTACTCCCAAGCTAGCTCCAGTTGGTGCACGTTCTGCGCGTTGATTTGGTCCACGGGCGAATAGCGTTGGCAGCCGCGGTCGCCGCCAACACAAATCCAGTCTTGGCCAGTCAACGTAGGAACTGGGTAGCAACTAACGATCAAATAGATCAAAGCGATCTGACGAAGTTTGCCGAAAGTGATAGAGGGATGCATACCGCCAGCCTTTGCGAGCATTGATGGGATGGTAGGGAAGGTCAAGGGTTGATTTTAGTACGGAAGGATCCATGTTGTCGCAGGCGCCATGCTACCAATTCGATCGGTCGGCGTGCGTCCATCGGCCTTTGGGCCCGCTGCCACTCAATTCGGCCTCCTAGAGCGAACAGACCTATTGCGTGCACGATCCAAGAATCCAGGACTCACCGAGCGAGTTGCTGCACGGATCCTACCCGACTGCATGTCGTGGATACGAGTGGACGGACAGGGTAAATAAATTAAGGAAGATTCGATGACGCTCCGCCAAACTCTGCGCTCCTGGAATCCTCGCGTGGGCAAAGACAATCAGTCGGATCGCGAGCGATGGTTGGAAGCAGCACTGGCACAGATTCCGCCCGGTTCGCGAATTTTGGACGCGGGAGCGGGGACACAACAGTACAAACGGTTCTGCGAACATCTGAACTACGTGTCTCAGGACTTCGCCGAATACGATGGAGAGGGTAATTCTGCGGGCTTGCAGACAGGCGAATTCGACTACGGACAACTCGACATTGTCAGCGACATCACATCGATTCCCGAGTCGGATTGGTCGTTTGATGCAATTATGTGCATCGAAGTGCTTGAGCACGTTCCTGATCCGCCGGCCGCGCTGGCCGAGTTGGCCAGACTGTTAAAGCCTGGTGGGACGATGATTATCACAGCTCCTTTCTGCTCGCTTACCCATTTTTCTCCCTACCATTTCTCGACAGGTTTCAATCGTTACTGGTACGAAACGCATTTGCCAAGGAATGGCCTGCAAGTCAGCGAGATGACCCCGAATGGCAATTACTTTGAGTACTTGGCACAGGAGGTCAAACGGATTCGTCCGGTCGCCAAGTCGTATACGCCCAGCAAGCCAAGGCTCTACGAGAAACTGGCCATGCATGTCGTCAATCGCATGCTGCATCGATTTAGCAGACGCGACGATGGCTCGTCGCAGCTGCTGTGTTATGGCTATCACGTCTGCGCCACCAAGCAAGCTGCCTAGCGAAAACGCATCCGTAGTGCGTACAGGTCCGCACTAGTAGATGGTTTGTGGATCTGCGGGAGCCACACGCCCCGGCTCGGCACCTTCCAAGATGGAGAACTCGGCCCAGATCGGTAGGTGGCTGCTAATCTCCAGCGCGCGCTCGATGGACAGATTTTGTCGCCGCAAAAAGTCGTAGGCGCCGGATCGTCCGGTATATTCTGTCGTCGCTCGAGCTGGAAACAGGATGGTGTCCAGCATGCGCGACCCTTCAACGTTGGTCGGAATGTCTTGCAGGGCAAAGCGAACACCAGCTTGGGCCAAGGACTGGAGCTCCGACGTGCCGCCAGCGAAGTCGCCAACCATGATCCAGTCATCCTCGTTGCGGCCATCGTCCCGGATAGCCTGGACGAGCCCCGGCAGAATCTGCCGCTCGCGTTCCGCAAAATTGACATCGATCTTCAGTGAGACCAGGGAGAAGGTGAATGCGTCTTGCGGTGGAACTCCCTTGCAGCGGAACCAGGCGACCAGCGGTTCAAAGTTCATCAAATCTTCGGGATCATCTACGGTGTACAGCTGGTAGCGGTCGGTCTCTAGTTTGGCCGTGTCAAACAAGATCGCGAACTGTTCACGGGTCGCGCCGCGGCCAACACGCGGGCCAATCAGATAGTCAAAGGCTCGGCCGGACTGATTGAGTTTGTCCACCAAAGTTGGCAGCAGATCATCCCGCGATGTGTAGACACCTTGAATTGCCATGACGTCGTATTGCCGGGCTACTCCGACCAGTGTCTCCAGCACATGAGGCTTGGCCAAATGAGCGGGCCCCAGCGCGGGTACGCTAAAGCTGGCGACTCGGATCGTTCTCGCCATGCGAGGAAAGTCTGCGCCGGCGAATCGCTTTTGCGCGCCGTCAACCGCTTGGCTGGTCATCGTACCAGCTGGTGGCAAGAGGTTAGGTGCGGTAGGAATCGACGTCGGAGATGAATCCGACACCACGGACGGGGAAATCAGTGGCGGTTGCGTGAGGGTGCCCAGATCTGGAGGTTGGCCCTGGGGCGCGCTCGATGGCGTGTGCGGCCCACTACCATTCCAATCTTGCGGAGCAGGAATTGGTGTTGAAATTGGTAACGAAGTAGATGCCGGATCTGTGGAAGGCAGACTGCGATTCCCCAACGCGCGATCTTGCCACATCGCCAGCTTTTCGCCGACAGAAAGGCGGTCGTCCCATACCGCCGTAATGCGTTCGCTGGACGGCAGCGCGGTCGCTGGCGCCGGAGCGGTTAGCGCGTCACCGCTCGGTTGGATCTGGAAACCTGGCCAAGTTGATGTTCCCGGCTGACCACCCAGCGGAGACGCCGCGGTAGGCGGGCGACGTTCCAACCGCAATTGTTCAATACCGCCAATTTGATAGTAGTTGGCGCCGTAGGAGAGGGCTGCGACGGCAGCTGCCAGAACTGGCCAGCGTCGACGGATTTGTATCATGGACTTGGATCCTGTCAGGGGTATCGTGAACTTTGCGATACCGATGCAGCGTCTGGTCTTGGCAACCATGCCAAGTCAAACACGATGCGCAACTGGGCCAGGATCCTTCCTAGAGCGTTTTACGATTTGGTCGTGAGCAGCTTCGAACGCCAAAGTAACCATCGATCTTTGATGGTCGATGGTGGACGTCGGCGCGACTCACACTTGATACACGCGATTAGCCGATATCGGCCGAGCGGCTCCGACAACTCCCGTCGCAGTTGAAGAAAAGTTGTTGGGCAAGCCGAGTGGCGTGCCGGCCAGCAGGCTGGGGCAATGCCTTTGCGTTGGGCAAAGTCGACCAGTTGCGTGGTTCAGGAGAATCCCGGTGGATGCGCCAATCGCTGGCTGCGAGCATGTATCAGTCGAAAACGTGGCGCGGCGATTCACGGGATGAATTTTCGATTTTTGTCCGTATTTCGGAGGATTTTCCCGCCTAAAGGGGTTTGGGGGTGCATCAAAAGGACACGATTTCGCAATAAAGGCAATAAAATATGGAACTGTCGACGCGGATGCGAAGCGATATCGTGTTCTGCGGTCTTCCGAAGGGCGACTTTGGGAGAGACCTCGGTAACCAAGGACGAGGGATCTTCGAGAGCCGCCTTTTTTCGTCTTCTCCGCGTACCCTGCTCCGGTGAGACGTATTGTTGATCAGCGCTGGGCAGCGACGGGCCTGCGAACACGGTGCACAATTGCTTGCAAGTGGTTTGGCTAGGACTATCTACCAGGGCTGCACACTAACGTGACAGCCGGATGGTTAGGCGACCTTCATTGTCGTGCAAATCGCCAGACGTTTCATTGATGCGAAAGTGGAGTTCTCCACTGGCTGCGGCTGCAAGTTCCCGCCTCGCGCCAATTGGAAGAGTTTTGACGGTCTGCGAAAACGCGGGCTCGGGCGACATAGGCGACAAGACGCCCAGCATGAGCTTGCCAAGTGGTTGACCGTGGTGGTATTCCAAGGTGACGCCATCGGCGTAGCAAGTCCATGCACCTGATGATTGTCCGACAGTGAAGCTACCTTCGGCGGCCACTGTGATCCGGTCGCCCTGCTCTACATAGATGCCGCTCGGTTGCCATCCGCGGTCGGTTTCCAATTCCAATGTCACCGTTTGCTCGCCAAGGCGACGTGGCGTACGAGTTACGCTTACTAGGCTACGAGCTGGATCAAACCCGTATTCCAGATCGCTGATCATCGCGGTCCACGACTGACGTAGGAATGGCCAGTCGTCGCGCAAGCGGCCGTAGAGCCAGCGCGTCAGAGTTTTGTCACTGCGCATCGGTCGTTTCAGTAGTTCTTGGAACGTCTCTCGCGTCTCCGGATGATTTTGCAGGAACAGTACAGCCGCCCAACTCCATGCATAGGCGTCCACGTGCCGGTGGGCCGAGTCGTCGTAGCGCAGGATCGTTTCCAGCGAAGGCGCCACCTGGTTGCTCAACTGCTCTTGGATCATTGAGATGCGTCCCCAAAACGGGAACTTTCGCTTATCTTCCGGTACGATTCCCATGTCAAGCGTTTGAGTCGCCGGGTGCCAGCGATGCGTCCCCAACCATTCAGCCATGCCTTCCATTAGCCAAGGCGGTCCATTGCGGCCGTACTTGCGATTCATGAACCAGTGCGTGCCCTCGTGCAGCATCAAGTGGCGGCGGTAGTAAGCACTGGGCTGCTCGCTGACCCACATTTGATTGCCGTACTGAAATCCGTAGGGAAAATCCGGCAAGTGGTCAGGAATCAAACCCGCCTGCTGGAAACGTTTTCGCTCCAGCATGATATAGACCTGACCGCGCCAATCGCCGGTTTCGGCCGGTTGGACATCGAAGACTTCACACCAAATCGGCATGGCCGCGTCAAACACGGCGGGCAATTGCCGCAGTTCGTCATCCAAGGGCAAGTCCGTGATGACGTCGACGTATTTCCCGGAGATCCGCTGGAAACCAGCCAAAGACGAGTTGGTCGATTGGCCAAGCAAGCTCGCCGCACCCAGCCACCACCACGCCCAAATCAACATGAGCGTTCGGATGGACGCTCGCAGCGCAGCGACGTTTCGCGGAGACGTCCGTGGCCAGGTCATTGATCGGCTACCTTGTATGTCCATGGTTTTTGGGCGTTTCTGCAACCGTCCTTGGCATCCAACGAGCCGTATGCCCAGACTCCGAAGGGGGCGACCCGCGGCAGAGAAACGTGGTCGCCTATCACCACTGTAGCACGTTTTCCTGCTGTCGAGCCCGATGTCACGGCGGATAGGGACCAGCTGACCACCGCTTGGCTCAATCCGATTCTTGCCGGCTTCAACGGCGCTATTGGAATGCCGGATGCTGCTACCGCGCGTTGGGCTGCTGTCGCGCTACTCGACGCTTCCACCATTCGGAGATCGTCTGCAGTTCAGCTTTTATGGTGCCTCGAGAGCCGCGTAGTCGTTCCACGGAAGCAGCCTCAGTTTCATCGAAAGTTGCTTGCCCGTCCGTCAAAACGCGTTGCTGGAATTGGTCGGAAAACAACTCCGATTTGAACGCGTCCGGTTTGGCTTCCATAAATGGATACAGCAGCGAGTACTTTTCGGCAGAGGTTAGATACCAACTGAGCGACGCGGGACCCTCGTATTCCAGTGAAATAAATTGAAAGAAGTCGTCGACTGGCTCGGTCGAGGTCATTTTCAATGCTCGGGCTACTTGACTGATGGCCATGTCTTGATGATGCAGCGTCTTGTTGAAGCTGGCCCCGATAAACCCACCCACCTCCGGAACGGCTGAGGCCGACTTGGCCAACGCGTCCTGACGTTCGAGATGCGATGAACTGAGTTGGATGAACAGCACGCCGCTAGTATTCTCACGCAACCACTGGCTGTTGAATTGCAGCCACCGTGCGGCCACCATTAGCCCGTAGTTGTCGATGTAGCCGGCGTCCATCACCCGAAAGCCCTCGGTCAGATTGGGAATCGAGGGCGAGTCAACGATGACAGGAAAGTTGGCGCTAAGTCGAGCGGCAGTGCTAACTCGCATTTGGTGGTTGGGATTCAGCAGCCGAGCGGAGTACCCGGCCACGGACCAGCGTTTGCTGCTCAGGAAAGATGGTGGCGAAACCGTGTCGTCAGGATTCTCTTCACCGTCATTCTCTTCACCATCCCGTCCGGCGGTCGGATGCTGGTACTTCTTTCCCAAGTCCGATAGCAGGATGTACTCTATGGGAAGGTTGCTGATGAGCAGGCGCCTGCCATCTTCGGCGACGCAGGGCGCCAGTGCTAGAGAAGGCCGCCAGCCTTGCATCTCGCCCTCTGCCAGATCGCGGAAGGGCTGGCCCATGGGTTGAATGCTGGGAGTTTCGGGCACTGCCGTGAACTGTTCCCAAGTTGTTTCCAACGAAACGCCTCGTCCATGAAAGGGGCGGCGTTGAGTCGCAAATCCCAGCAACGCACTAATGGGAAACCGAACGAAATCGTCAAAGAACATATGCCTGGCAACGCGCGACAACGCGTTTTTGCTCATGGTCTCCACCATGACTTCGCGCGGCAACGGGTGGGCTGCGCTCCGATCCGGGTCGGCTGCCTGATAGGACCAGTGTTGTGCGGCGCTGCTGGCTGGGGACTGACTCCACGTATCACCTTCGTCCCGAGGCGGTACGGTAGCCACCCAATAGCAAGCGCCGACCATCCCACCTGACGTCCCCGTCACTAACCGCACATGATTCGCGAATCGTTGGCCGTTGGGTTCAGCCTCTAGCGTGTGTTCAATGGCAGTCAGGGCAACTGTCGACCAGACCTGAGCCTTGATGCCTCCACCACTGTTGGCCACGACGACCAGCGGCGGCTTACCATTTTTCCAGTAAGGAGCCAGCCGATTCTTCCAAGCGTTCAAAGCAGGCCGGTCGGTCAAGGTGCCGGCGGCAGCTTCCACTGAAATCTGGTAAGGGCTGGAGCCGGCCGATACCAGCGACTGTTGTTGGGCGGCAACCTCCGCCAACTTCGATAGCGCCTCAGCTGAAGGGATTTGTTTGAAGTCTGTGCCATCGGCTACCGCGTCCAGGCCTCGAATCGGGTCGGACAAGTGCAGGCTACGTCCCAGTACCATTGAAAGCGAGATCGACGCGACCACCAGCAAGACGATCACCGATACGAACCTCTCATACCAAGGCCGTCGCCGATGGAAAATCAGAAATCCATAGAAGCCGACGAAAAACGTCAGCAAGATCGACGCGTACGCGGCCACCGACTGGAAAATGCGGAACTGGTCAAAAACAGGCTTGGTCCACGGCAGCCAATGCAAGAAGCACAACAATAGCCCACCAGCGACCACGGCCAACTGCTTCAGCGCCGCCATGCGATGGAAATCGGCCAGCGACGCGTACATATTGGCGATCGATTTTTGGTGTTGCTCGGCGATCTCGCGATTCGTCTTGGCGGCTCCCAACGTGGTGATTTGTGCTTCTAAGTCGTCAACGCGCAAGATCTGCTCATCAATGTAGTCGATTGCTTTCGGAGACAGCTTGGGAAGAATCACATCCATGAGCAACATGCGGATGACTAGCCCAAACCAGACGCCCAAGAACAGTTGGCAGAAAACCCAAAATGGTCTGACCGAATTCGGTAGGTCGACTTGCATGCGAAATACGACCGCCGCCAGCGAAAACGCCAAACACAGCAGTATGCAGCAGGCTAGCGTGTTGACCCGCGCGGCTTGAATCAACTCGGACTTTGTCTTTAGACGCTTGTCTTCCACTTCTTGAAAGTACAGCGTGCTGGGATTGGGGTTGGCCGGGTCAGTGTCCAACAAAAACGCCACATAAACCCATTCCTCGATGAAGAATCCCAACCAGATCAAAGAGACGAGTTGGATGACCCAGTCTTCATGCCAAAACAAAAACGGCGCCCCCAAGGCGTTCAAGTTGATGCCGCGGATACCCGCCAGAACCCACAGTAGGCCAACCATGATCAGCAACATCACTGGATTGCGAAACCGGCGCCAAATCAAGGAGCCCAAGACATGCCACATGACGTGTTCGTCCTTGCCTTGAGGCCCAGGTTCCGTTGACGGTGTATCAGTCATGATTGCTCCTTCTGGTCATCCATGGTGTCCGAGGTTCATTGCAGAGTGGAGTTTGCAGGCCCGAGTACCGGCGTGCGCCCGATCCAAGTAGGTGTGCGAGCGCGAGTTCGTCGTGGCCTCGCTCCGCGTTCAGCGCGCCGCCGACAGGTAGCGACAGTGTCGCCCGTAGCCAAGCAGAATACCACACACCCTCTGCAGAGCAGTGTGTCGTCCCCTCTGTCGAGAGCGGTTTCACACCGAACTAGAGCATGGCCGGAATCGACTAAGCTGCTAAGTGGCGAATTGCCGAGAGGCTTCGCATGAATCATGGCTCACGGAAAGGAAATACCTGAGAACGAACAAGCTAGTGCACTGCGAATCTTGTGGCCGAAGCTTGTCTCAGGGGCACTGCAATCCTGTGCACTTCGTAGAACTCAGGGAGTCATCCGCGCTAGCGTCGGGCCCATTCAGGCCACCACCTGAACAGTCTGGCGACGATCTTACCGGGCCGGATGCTGGAACTGCTCCAGAGCCGTGCGAGCGAGCTCGTCGAGCAGTTGGTCATCAATGCTTGCTCGATCGTCGCGGACCAATTCGGCCCAGCCGCCCGCAATGTTCGCGCGAAAATCGACAGGGTAGCTAGTCGCCGAACCGGCGGGCGACGCGGGGCGAGAATTGCCGGCAGCGATGATCGTCTGGTCGCCCCGGGCGTCGTGATGACCGCCAATGGCGACATCGAACCCGTCCGTAGTCGATTCGGCGATCAGCAACGGCGCTGGCCCCTCTCCCTCGCCGACGACCAAGTTGTTCAATATGTTGATGACCAACAGCGCGTCCAACGGAGTAACGAACGCGTCGGCGCTGGGATCCAGGTATGCGAAGCTCTCGCCCTCAAGAAGTGTGCCAGGAATCTCGAGCGGTCGCGCACCTTGCTCATTGATCGAATTGATGATGATTAGAGCGTCAATGGGCGAGACCACGTCGTCGTGGTTGGTGTCGGCAAAATTCAAGGGATTGAGATGCGCGCGGTTGTTTCGCACTTCAATTTCCGTGCCGGCCTGCCTGAGCGAGTGCAAGAACAATCCATCTACGATCTTGGGCCGCGCAGTTGTCCAACCCGCTCCATAGTCCACGACATCATTGTCGTCATGTGTAACTCGCAGCAAGCTGCCACCTGGACGCAGGTTTTCGGCCTCGTGCAAATCCAATCGCAAACGATTGGCACCGTTCCCTTGGATATCCAACTCCTCCAGCCCCGTGAGCCGGTCGTCAGGCAACTGAGTTAAATCAAGAGCTTGATCTTCACCACTCAAGCGCAGGCGATCGTAACCGTCGCCGGCATCTCCGCCGATAGCACCATCGTAGATGTTGGCTACCACATCAATGTCCAGTGTATCGTCGTTCGGGCTGCCTTGAGCAAACAAGCCGCCAACACTGGCTGCCGGTGCGCGGAACAATTGAATGCCTGCTTGCCGTACCACTACATCTTCACCGATGGTAGCGATTTCCAGGTCACCAAACGTATGCACGTCCACGTTCGTTGTTGGGCCACCTTCGACCAACGTGACGGCGTAGTCTTCCACCTCGCCGTCATCGGCCAAGCCAGTCGGGCTGAGACTTCCCAAAGAACTCAGCCGGAACCGCGCGAACGTCGCACCGCTACTTGCACCGGCAGACACGGTAAACGGTAGGATATTGCTACCTTCGGCCACTTCAGCGCTAACCAGGATCTGTTCGCCTTCATCGAGCCAATCACCGTCCGCGTTGAAGTCGATCCAAGCATCCAGCTTGGCGTCCTGACTGCTGACAACTTGCACGCTCGATGCCGAGCCTTCGGAAGTGGTTACCAAAGTGGTCAAGAATTCCACTCCATCCTCGTCGTTGGCAGCGAGATCATCTCCGTCAGCACCTGCGCTGGGTTGACCATCTCCTTCAACATCGAGATCGGTGCCCAGGAAAGGCCCGGTTGCCACGTGACGAGCCCCATCATCGGCTAGCAACGTCGCGTAGCTTGCTGGTGCGTCACCGTAATCCAGGCTGGGCGCGATCACGATTTCGACTTGAACAGAGTCGCTGAGAAAGTTGGTCGTGTCCGTGGGGTGAAATTCAGCGGACAACTCATGAGTTCCAACCGGCAAAATCGTGCCTGCCGGTGGCGTGAAAACAAACTCGCCATCCACGTCAGCCACCGGATTCAGCTGTTCAGCACCGAGGGGCGTTAAGTAATCGATGGCTTCCGGGGTAGCCCAAGTCAGATCAACGGTTGCTGGTTCGACAACCAACATGACGGTAGCGGTCGCCAACGCATAATTGACCGCATCGCTTGGAGTGAACGAGACAGATAATTCGTGAGTTCCAGCATCCAGGACCGATCCTATGTCGGGCGAATAAGTGAACTGGCCATCCACGTTGGAGGTCGCATTCAGCTGCTGGGGTCCCAACTCCGCGCCGTACACGATCGCGGCCGGTGCGGCCCACTGGATTTCTGGTTCGGCCTGTTCCACCAAGATGGACACACTGAGCGAAGCCGACGTGTAATTGTCTGCGTCCGTTGGAGTGAAATCGACGGATAGCTCGTGGGTGCCAGCGTCTAGAATCGCGCCCGCCGCGGGCGTGTATTGAAAGCTGCCGTCGACGTTGGCGGTGGCATTCAATTGTGTTTCATCCAGTTCCGTTGAATAGACAACCGGTTCTGGCGCGTCCCAATTCAATTCCGGTATCGCTGGCTGCACTTCCAGCGTGACGGTTCGCGTGGCTGTTTCGTAATTTGCTGCATCCACGGGTTCGAACAGCACCGTCAGCTCATGCGTTCCCGCGGCCAATTCAGTTCCCTCGGCCGGCGTGTAAGTGAACGTGCCATCGATGTTCGCCGTTGCATTCAGTTGTGTAGCGTTTAGCGGTGTGCCAAACACGATTGCCTCGGGAGTCGGCCAATCGAGTTCCGGATCCGCCTTGAGCACATCGATCATGACGGTGGCCGAGGTGACGTGGTAGGCGGTCAGATCGTCTGGCGTAAACGTGGTGGTCAGTGTCTGACTGTCGCCTGCGCCTAGCACGGTACCGGCCGCTGGCGAGTAAGCAAAAACACCTGGTACGGCTCCAGCGCTGGCGTTCAATTGAGTTTCGGAGAGAGCGGTCCCAAAAACGATTGCTTCTGGTGCTGGCCAGTCGATCTCTACCGCCTGAGCTCCGGCTTCGAAGGCTCCGATATCAATGACGCCGTTGACACGATTTTGGCCTCGTTGATCGTTTTCCGGGATGGTGCCCTCCCCTCGCACGGCATCCGGATCACCGGCATCGACCGCGGGACTAGTTTCCAGCAAGGCGATTGTTGGCGTTGGACCACCGTTGTTGGCTAGTGTGGCGACCGTGCCATCGTTCTCGACGACCGTCGTCCAATCCACGCCGACGAGATTGCCATTGACTCCGTTGCTCAAGCCGCCGCTGCTGGCTGCGGCTCCCACCAAATTGAAGTTACCTTCCGCTATGTTGCCGACGATCTCGGTCGAACTGTTGCCGGCCACGATGGAATGGTGGAGGAATACTTCGTTGCCATCGGTGTAGATGCCGCCACCTTCGTCAGACACATTGCCTATGACGGTCGAGTGATGGATTTCGGTTGGTGCGGACGAATGTCCGTGAACACCACCGCCGCGACCAGCTGAGTTGCCGACGATCGTTGAGTTCTGGACGAACAGCTGGGTGTCGTCAACTCCGAGATTATAAAGCGCTCCGCCGAAGCCCTCCGTCATGTTGTCGACGAAGGTGCTGGAGTTGACGGTCGTGGGGCCTTGCACGGCCAGTGCGCCACCACCCAGGAATCCAGACGTGTTTCCGTCGAACAGGCTATCCACGATTTCCATGCTGCCGGAAAAGTTGTAGACCGCACCCACGGCGGCCGTGCCTTGATTCCGCAGGAATGAAGAATTGACGATGACCATGTGGCCCAAAATTTTGCCGATCGCGCCAGACGTCTCGCTGACATTCTCTCGAAAGGTGACACCCGAGATGTGAGTGTTGCCGGAGTGCGTAGCCAGAGCTCCGCCATCGTGCTGAGCGCGATTGTCCTCGAGCACGCTATCGCTCAGAGTCAAATGCTCGCGCGATCGGATGGCGCCCCCGAAACCCGCTTCGGCGCCCGCAATGGCATTGCCGCCGGTTAACGTCAGCCCGCTGATCGACACCTCGATGAACGTTTCCAATCCATCGGTGACGTCAAAGATTCGTGTTGCATCGCCACCATCGATGGTCAGTTGGCTGGCGCCGGGGCCGACGATGCTCAGGCCGTCGGAGATCTCTAGCTGCGTGGCTGCCAGCTGGATCACACCGCTTAGGTCGTCGGAGAATTCGATCGTGTCGTAGCCGTCGCCGGCTGCGGCATCGCCGGCCACTGCATCGGTATTGGCGGCTGTAATGGCCTCGCGTAGCGACACTAGGCCATCGCCGGCCAGTGACGCTAGGTCGCCATCGGCCAAACTGTTGACAACCAAGGTGGCCAGGACGCGCCTTGATTCAAGGGCTTCCATCCGTAACGCACGTTGGAAACGCTGTCGAAGCCGACGGGGCTTTAGGAACTGGATCGGACGCATGGGGCAACTTCTTCATTTGGGCGGGAGGGGCAGTCAACATGCGAAGCTGGCTGAAACGCGAGACATTGTAGCTCAATAGCGCATCCGATTCACGATTCGTGATCGACCTAGCGACGTCCGGCGGTAATGAACAGGACTCCCGTCTATAGAAACTTGGCCAGAGTGTCCCCACGAGTGGCGCGGGCGTCGACTTTGGCGCTCACTTGAGGGTCTTCAACCAGCCCTGGGGCGTGGCGGGGCTTTTGCCGCGCGTCGATCACGAGGCTTCCTCGACAGCCAAAGTGTTTGTGTTCGGTGAAGGCGCCCAGCCCATAAACGTCCTCCGCAGGATTGCTGCGAGTAAACGTCGTCCACAAGAAATTGTCAAACCGTTCGGTGGCAAAGCGACTGTCGTCCACGATAACGATCAGTGGAAAAGGTTCTAGCGAAGGCGGCACGCCCCAGTTGTCGCAAGTCTGTTGCCACGGATCGTGGGCAGATTCGCCAGCATAGGCAGGCCCTTGGATCACCAGCATTCCCGGTGCGGCCAGTCGCGGTTCCGACCAACCCGCGGGCAAACTCAGTTCTTCCGGCAGCGAGTGCCCCAGTTCTCGGTGGTTTGCACTGGCGGCGGCGATGACCAGCTTGGAACCCGCGTTCAAATCGTGACCACTGTAGTCCAAGGTGTCCATGGTAGTACAAGTGTGAAAATGCAAGTCGCGCTTCCAGTCGACGCGCGCCAGCATCGCCTGCAAA
>JANQOL010000231.1 GCA_028289675.1 Pirellulaceae bacterium | reverse complement strand
AATGACACCAAGCCAGAGGAAACCGAAGAAGAGCTCAAGGAACGGTTGGAAGCCGTCCGCGATCAGATTACGCGCGACAACCAGCGGTTGATCGACGACCGCAAGGAAAAGCTAGACGCGGCTCGCAAGAAGGTTCAGGAGCTCAACGCCCGTTTCTCCGAATGGTATTACGTCGTGAGCGAAGATGTCTATCAGAAGCTGAAGATTTCACGTGAAGACTTGATCAAGACGAATGAACCTGAAGAGGAAAGCGGCGCTCCGAACTTGAGCGAAGGCATTCAAGGTCTGGAAGGTCTAAAGCTGCCATAGGGCATCCTGTCTGCCCGAACGGCTGCGGGTTGCCGCGTTGGATGTTTGGCCACCCGCGGGTCACAGTTGGTGCTCCGCGGGAATGAGCCTTTCGCCTACTCAGTCACCCAGGTCAAAGAAGTCAAAAAGCAGCACGGCAGCTGCGACTCGCGGCTGCGTTCCTTCCAGCTGCCCAACAAGGTCACCTTCAAACCAAATCTCACCGTTGGCTTCGATACTGGCGATCCGTTCTCCATCTCGCCAGACCTCCCCCGATTCGGTGACCTCGCCGACTTTGTTGCCTGCCTTCCAGATTTCGCCTTCGGCCGTGATATCACCTTCTTTTTCACCAGCCACCCAAATTTCACCGCTGCGCGTTACATCCCCGACCTTCTCGCCAGCAATCCAAACCTCTCCGTCCGCGGTGACTTCGCCTATCTGCGATCCTCGCCAGTGCAAAACGACGCGGTTCGCTCCGGTTCTGCCAGGTTGATCGGACGCGCTGCTGTTGGCCATGGCTGCTCGGCTCGAATTGCCATTCGTCTCCGCTGCTCGCGAACGACGAGTTTGATAGTACATCGCCACATCGGCATGCAGTTTCTGAATGATCTGGCGGATCTGCTCCGGCGTGCCATCCAAACGCACTCGTTCCTCAAGCGCCGCGATTAATTGATTCGGCAGAGGAGACTGTTGGACCGATTGGCGAATCATAGGCAGGCTTTTCTCGACCAGCCGCCGGTTGGAGGCCAACAGACTGAGCGTCTGCGTGCGAACAGCCAGTTGATAGGTGCCAAGGTGTGCCGCATTTACATGTTGTTGCAGCGCCTGCGGCATGTCCTCGACCAGGTAACCGATGGCCCGCGTCATGTTGGTCATCGGATCTTCAACCAGCTCAAATGGCCGAGGTAGCTGGACCGACAACTGCTGAGCCATTCGAAAGGCTCGGACCAAGTTCTGCTTGGCCAGCTCTTCCTCACGCTGAGCGTGCGCAAAGACCGCGACACTCAGGGTACGTCCCAACTGCCAAACTGCTTGGTCGAGCATCAGATCGGACCTCCCTGTCTTTTCTTTGGACATCGCTGCCTTGGATGCCCCCGCGATGGATGGTTCGTCACTGGTTGTTTCGTCGCTGGGTGTTTCGCCGACGGCCTGTAGTGTGGCAGCTTGCAAGATCTTCAGCCAACGGCTGCGCAATTGCTCATCCATGTCGGCTTGTTTGACAACGAACGCGATGCGATGCACGTCGATTTCGGCCCGCATCAGACGAACCAATTCGTGCTGCGCCGGATGCGTATCGCTGTCCACTGCCTCGCCGCCCGGGATTTTCCATTCAAACAGGATGCTGTCATCGGACTGTTCCAAAATCCGGTACTGCCGCTGAGGAGCTTGCTGCAACAGCGAAGCCATCATGTTTTCGACGAACTGCCGCAGCGGTAAGCGTGCCGCTCCGTGCAACCGTTGCACGCTGCACAACTCGCTCCAGTTCTGGACCTTTTCGCCGGGCAACATGAATTCTGCCAAGGTTGATTGGCGGTTCATCGTGCGGTGCCCTACCTCTCGTCCTCGGCCGTCCAGATCCACGGTCACGATCTCCGTGGGATTGAAGTGGGCGCCTGTCAGACCGCGCAGATCGATGGTCTGGTGGACTTGCCGGCTGTCTCGCAGCACTTCGATCGCCAGGAACCCGTAGACGTATCGATCGCGGTTCGGTCCTTTGGCGACTTGGTCCGGTTTGCCCAACACGCGCTGAACCTGATCAATGGTCTCGTCAGTATTGAACAGACCCTGTTCATCGAACATTTTCCAATAGGACACTAGAGCTTGCCCGATCTTCGGATGCTGTGGATCCTTGGTCGCAGCCGCTCTGAGCACCTGCCACATCTCCGGCATGCGGTCGGCCCGCAACAGACACATGGCCAATTGGTACCGCAAATCCATGTCTTCCGGCATTAGCTCAACAACTTTGGTCATGGCGGCGACGGCCTGGCCGTAGTCCTTGTCTTGCGTCGCGGCTTCCGCCTGTTGCAACCAGCGTTGTACAGCCTTGTCATCGGTTTGACTTGAGTTGTCTTGGGCTACTGACAATGTGCTCAACAAGAAGCTGGCCAGGCAAAGTCCCATACCCAGATTTAGGTTTGAGCGTGGAGACTCGAATAAACGGCAGCTGCGATCGATGGAGTGAATCATGGGACATCTTTCGTAGTTAGAAATTTCTTACTGTGGGTTGGCAAACGCGACTTGCATGATATAGCAATGACTTGCATCTCAGTTGCCATGCCGTAGAGCGCGTCCAGCTTAGACGTAGCTTCCCTCTCGTCATTGGGCAGAGCGCCGTTGCCCGCAACCCGCAAACGCCGAGCAATACCAACCCGACGCGTCAGCGAGTCTTGGAGTAGCTTGTTCACTCGCTCACGCGTCGGGTTAGTAAGTGACGTGAAAGTGGAGCTGTTTTGCGTCAGCCGCGTGCTATCGCACTGCGGCTGATACAGTACCCGGACTAGGCGGACGGTGAGGGAAAGAAGATGGGCTTGGCTGCCAGCCCAGTGGCTGCCGCAGCGGCCAGCAACGGCACCCAATAGCCCAACAAGGTGGCTCGGCAGCTGGCGTCCGAGTAGGCCGACAGATCTGGAAAGCCAACTAAGTACAGCAGCATCAACATCAATGTGGACAGCGCGGCCGTACCAATAAAGGCCAGCTGCACCCAAGCTTGACTGGGTCGCGTCATGGCAGACCAAATCATCAATCCGAGGCCACCCAAAGCCGAGAACCACATCAACTTGCCCCACAAGGAAGAAGAGAATGCGGAGTAGGCCCACGAGTTCAACTTCGCTTCGGCCACACGTTGAGCTTGAGCCGTGGTTTCAGAAACCGCGTAGTCCGTACCAACTCTGAACGCTGCCATATCAAAGATCAATGTGAACAGGACGACCACCGCCAAGCACCCCAAATACGCCAGGCGCCCGCTGTCCAGAGCTCTGACGGACGTGACGGCTCGTTCGGCCGTCTCACGGGCCTGAGCCACCGCTTGCTGGGCGGCCTCCTGAGCGGCTTGGGTGTCCGCTTGGGCCGAGTTGGATGCCGGTTCGTTGGACATGGATTCACCCTTGTGTGCTGAGATTTTGAGGACTTGAAACTGCCTTCTGTCGATCAAGCCGTATTGGCGACGAAGTTGGCCATCGCTTCTCTCAAAATTCTCAAACTTTGGGGGCAGCGATGTCTTGCTCCCTGGAAATCACACTCCTAAGCGTCTCCATACTTTGTGGGCCGTAAGCCGCCGGTATCGTCGGTACACCAGCGGTTAGCCCAGAAATTGCATTAGCCACAGTGCGATAGCACGCGGTTTCCACAAAACGTGGAATGAACCGCACGCTATCGTGTGGCTACTGATTTGCGTACGGTCGTTCCCGCAAATTGTCCTAACAGGTGTTCGGCTGTACTCGGGCTGTAACTCGTGAACCGGCGTGAAACATCCACACACCCTCTCTCTCGCTCACGCGTCGGGTTGGTATTTGTTGGCGTTCAGTCAAACGTGACGCGGTCCACTAGGCACATGGGGGCGCGGCCATGCCGTCAAGGAATGACGTCTGAAATTGACTCACAATTCAGCTAAACTGAAAAGGACGCCAAGCCGTTTGGTGACGCGCGATCAGTGACGATTCAGACGCAGCCACCGATGATCCACAGGCCTCTAACTGCGGGTAAGCGACCGATCTTGGAACCAACTCAACAAGGCTCGATGCCAGACCAACTCAACCGCCACAGCAACTGCCCGCCCTGTCACCTGCCCGGGTGCCTCACTAAGCTTGACCTACCAAGCCCTTTCAAAATCTTCGAATGACCAAAAAATCGCCACGGGAACTTGCCCGCACAATCAAATGTGCTGCTCGTGCTAGCCGAGCCTCCAGCAGCGTCCTGCGTGTGCTAACAGCCATGGCTTGGTCCACGGTTGTGGCTGGCCTGTCGTCTGCGGAAGAGCGTCTCGAGTTCAGTCGCGACATTCGTCCAATTTTGGGCGAGTATTGCCTTGCCTGTCATGGATTCGACCCTGAGCACCGCGAAGCCGACTTGAGATTGGACACACGTGAAGGAGCCATCGAATCCGGAGCCGTGATCCCAGGCAGCCCCGAGGGTTCGGAACTGCTACGCCGCGTGTTGAGTTCCGATGCTGACGAAGTGATGCCGCCAACGCATACTGAGAAACAGCTTTCGCCGGAACAGATTCAGCGCTTGCGCTCTTGGATCGAACAGGGCGCCGAATTCGATCAGCATTGGGCTTGGAGGCCATTGTCGCGGCCCGACCTACCCGATCCCTCTGCCCAGACAACTGATCGGCCACCGCACTCGTCCACGCGTTCACCGATCGATTCCTTTCTGGAAAGTGCTTGGCAAGCTCACGAGCTGGAGCCCGTTGGTCTGGCCAGTCCGCGCGAGCAACTCAGACGACTGAGCCTGGACCTGCGAGGGCTGTTACCAACCGCAGAGGAGGTGGCGACTTTCGAGCGCGAACCAACCACCGATCGGTTTCTGAGTTTTCGCGATCGGTGGATGACGGAACTCGCCTACGCCGAACACCAGGCCGTTCCATGGCTCGACCTGGTCCGCTGGGCCGATACCAGCGGCTTTGTCAGCGACGAACCAATTGCGTCCGGTGCCTACCGAGCTTGGGTCATCCGCGCAATCCATGACAACTTGCCCTTCAATCAGTTTTCTATCTACCAGTTGGCTGGAGATCTGTTGCCCACCCCCAGCGATGAACAACTGGTTGCCTCTGGGTACAATCGACTGGTCAATACAAACTGCGAGGCGGGCGCCATTGAGCAGGAGCAGCTATATAAACTCAAGGGGGAGCACGTCCGCGCTGTGGGCACGGTCTGGCTGGGCCTGACGACCGGCTGTGCCGAATGCCATGACCACAAATTCGATCCCTTTTCCGCCAAGGATTACTACAGCTTGGCCGCCTATTTCGACGACCTGGTCGAAGCTGGCGTCTACACGCCGGGTGACCGCCGCGAACCACTGCACTACGTGCACGCGGAACCATCGGACAGAAACCGGGATATGCGATTGAGCCGCGCCATCGAAGATCTCAAGCAGCGGATTTCGGCCAAGTCGACGGCGGAACAAACCGCTTGGGAACGTGAAATTCGAGAGCGCTTGCAGGACAAGTCTTCGCGATCCGAATTCGTCTGGATTACCTCGCAGCTGCCTGCCGCGCGAGTTCAAGAGGGCGAATTCCGTGCTGTTGACGTGCAAGACCCACTTAGCCCATCCGCCGCTTTCGTGGTGCGCGAGACTGAAGTCCCCGACGGCCAGTTTCATCGGCATCACGCTGCGGAGCTAATCACCGGGTACGTCAATGGCCATCAGACCGATGCGTCCCAAGATGCCTGGTATGTAGATGTGTGGATCGACGATCAGCGGCGACCAGAGATGATTGGCTTCCAAATCTCCAACGGTCGCTATGTTCGGCTGGGCTGGCAATCCGCCAGCTACGAAACCTACTACTGGGGCGACGACACCGCCGGCCACCTGGAATCCTCCGCAATCTGGAGCGATGCGGCTCGCATCCGTCGAATGGGTGACTTGCCGACAGATTCCGGTTGGATCCGATTGCGTGTCCCCTTCCAGGATCGCTTGGCCAAGGTCAGTGGCAAGAGCTTCGAAGCGGTGGGCATGGCCTGGATTCACTCGGGCGGTCGAGTCCGTTGGGGCAACAGCGGTTTAGAGCTACGCAGCGACCACGTTGCGGAATTGCAGCTGGGCGAAGTCGCGATTCGAAAGTGGTGGGAGCAGCCCATGAATCGGCAGATCTTCGAGCGCCGTTCCAAATACGTGGCTGCCGCGGTTCGAACGGAAGCCGATCAACGGGACGCGGTGCAACGTGAAGTCGTCCAGGACGCCTATCGATCTTGGACGCAGCCGCAGAAGATGTCTCGCTTGCGAGAGCTGGAAGGCGAGTTGTTCGCTTTGCGAGCCCGCGCGACGCCCGTGTTGGTTTCGCGCTCCGGCAAGCAACGCAAAACGACGCGTCTGCTGAATCGTGGCGATTACCAAGACGACACCGGTCCCATCTTGCAACCTGCCTTGCCGGAATTCTTGACCACCGCACGTGCTGGTGCAACCACTTCGGACAGCGCCACACCGGAGCCAGCCGGACCACCGCAATCGCGGTTGGATTTGGCCACTTGGCTGTTCGAAGACGGCAGCGATCTGGTTGCCCGAGTTTACGTGAATCGGCTGTGGCACCGCTTTTACGGACGTGGATTCAGTGGCACCTTGGAAGATGCCGGCACGCAAGGCGAGTGGCCTTCGCATCCCGAATTGCTGGATTGGCTTGCCTACGAATTTCGGCACAGCGGCTGGGATCGCAAACACATGGTCCGCCTGTTGACCTCGGCGCGCGCCTACCGACTCAGCTCCACACCATCATCGACACGGGCGCAACGAGACGGGGACAATCGCTGGCACGCACGCGGTAGCCGCTATCGACGATCTGCCGAGTCCATTCGCGATACGGCGTTGCAAGCCGCGGGTCTTTTGCAAGTCTCCACGGACGTACCCCGTCGTAGTTTCTTTCCTTATCAGCCCTCGGCATACTGGACTCGGTCCGACAAAATCATGTTTGGTAGCCGCCATATGCTGTGGAATGACAGTCCCGATCACGCTCAATATCAACGCAGTCTGTATACCTTCTGGAAGCGTCAGAATATTCACCCGACCATGTTGGCCTTTGACGCGCCGACGCGCCAGGAGTGTACGGCCAAGCGCAATATCACCAATACTCCGGCGCAGGCGCTGGCATTGTTGAATGATCCCATTTTTGTCGAGGCCGCACGCGGGCTGGCCGTGCGGATTGGAGCTGGCGTCATAACAGGCGACGATCGGGAGCTTTTGGCGAAAGCATTCCGCCTCACGCTCCAGCGAACCCCAACGCAGCCGGAACAGCAGATTCTGTTGGAGTTACTGGAGTCCCAACGACAACACTATCGCCAGCATTCAACGGATGCTGAGACATTGATTTCGGTCGGTCAGCTGCCTGCAACGGAAGAAAGTGCGGCCAGCGAAGTCGCCGCCTGGACCGTCGTGGCACGCACGATCCTGAATATGCACGAGTTCCTCAATCGCCCCTGAACGATCCCATGAACCCCCTAATGCTTCATGAAACGCGACGGCAATTCTTCGCCCGCAGCGGCTTGGGCGCCGCAGCGTTGGGTTGTCTGTTGAATCGCGGCGCAGCTGCTCAACCCGCCTTCCCGAATTTCACGCCACGTGCTCGGCGCGTGATTTATCTGTATATGGCCGGTGGGCCTAGCCAGTTCGAGTCGTTTGACGATAAGCCGTTGCTGCGGCAGTTGCATGGCAAGCCCATCCCAAAGTCCTTGACCGAGGGGGTCAAGCTGGCGTTTTTGCAATACGAAACGCTGAAGTGCTTTGGAACCAACATCGGATTCCGCCGATGTGGACAGTCCGACCAACCGATATCGGACTTGTTCCCCAATCTGCAACGTCTGGCCGACGATCTGTGCGTCGTACGCACGTTGCAAACCGATCAGGTCAATCACGACCCCGCGCACACCTTTATGAACACCGGCTTTAGTATCACTGGACGTCCTAGCATGGGATCTTGGCTGTCCTACGGACTGGGTAGCGAAGCCGAGGATCTGCCCAGTTTCGTCGTCATGCGTAGCGGACCGCTGGGACAACCCATTCCCACGACCGCTTGGCACAACGGATTCCTGCCTGGCCGTCACCAAGGCGTCGAGTTTTAC
>JANQOL010000224.1 GCA_028289675.1 Pirellulaceae bacterium | reverse complement strand
TGGTCAATACGCGCGGACGGGCCATGCAGGCGGCCGCCGATCAGATCACCAGTGGCATGAGCAGCATCCTGGGCCTCGACGTCGAAGTGCTTACTGAGCTGTGCGCTCAGGTCACCACGGACCAAGAATTCGTGCAAGTGGCCAATCTGCTGTGTCCCGGCAACACGGCCGTGTCCGGCCATATCCCAGCCTTGGAACGCTTGGAATCGTTGGCCGCGGAGCAGGGCGCAATGAAGTGTGTGAGACTACCGGTGGCGGGAGCCTTCCACACCTCGTTGATGCAACCCGCCGTGCAGACGCTGGCGGACGCTCTGACCGATGTTAACTTCAGCTCGACTCGGGTGCCGGTTTTCTCAAACGTAGATGCCGCCCCGCACTCCACGCCCGACGAATTCCGCAAGTTACTGGCTGCACAAGTGGTTGAACCGGTGCAATGGGAGGCTTCCTTGCGATCCATGCTGGACGCAGGTACCGATCACTTCATGGAAGTCGGCACCGGACGCGTGTTGGCCGGCACGTTGAAACGCATTCAACGCAAACTACCTTGCGAAACGTACGGCGACTAGTTTCGTAGGCCTTTACTCTCTACTGGAATCAACGTCATGAGCGACGCGAACTTGGGTATCTCCGCCGATCTTGCTGGACAGGTAGCCATGGTGACTGGCGCGTCTCAAGGCTTGGGCAAGGCCTGCGCCATCCGTCTGGCCGGTTGCGGCGCTCATACCGTCTGTGTCGCCCGTAATGCCGACAAACTGGCCGAAACCGTCAGTGAAATCCAAGGCCAAGGCGGATCGGCCGAAGCGATTTCCTGCGATGTGGGCTCTCGCGACAGCGTCGATGCCATGTTTCAAAAAGTCGAAGAGCAGCACCAGCGGCTTGATATCGTGGTCAACAATGCCGGTATCACGCGGGACACACTCTTGCCGCGTATGGGCGACGAGCAGTGGGACGACGTCATCCAAACGAACTTGACCAGTTGTTTTTTGTTCTGCCGAGCCGCCTCCCGCATCATGATGTCCGCCCGTTATGGGCGCATTATCAACATGGCCAGTGTGTCGGGTATCCGAGGGAACCCTGGACAAACCAATTACTCGGCGTCGAAGGCTGGAATGATCGGCTTGACGCGCAGCTTGGCCCGCGAGCTGGGCAAGCGAAAAGTGACTGTCAATGCCGTCGCTCCCGGGTTCATCGAAAGCGATATGACCAAAGCTCTCGGTGATGAAGCCCTTAAAATGGTGCGCAAACAGATTCCCGCCAACCGGCTGGGACAGGCCGACGATGTGGCGGCAACCGTCGTGTTCTTGGCCAGCCCTGGTGCCAGCTACATCAACGGACAAGTGATTACTGTCGACGGCGGCATGACCGCTTAGACTCACATGCGCCGGTGGCCGGCAGTGGCAGGCCTGACGCACGCCGGTGCGATCCGCGTTAATGCGATCCTGGAAACCATAGCAGCCAATTAAGAACCAATTCGAAACCTCACCGTAGGACGGGCGCTCCTGCCCACAGCGAGGTTTCGAATAGGTTCTAAATCGCCCAAACTGGCCAAGCACTCCTGTTTCGTGAGGGCACAGAAGCCTACCTGAACCAACTGAACTTGCTAAAATCTGCTAACTTTTGCCTTTGGACTGGTCGCAGACGGTCCCGTCAGCGATAAAATCCCGCACTTGACGCATTCGGAGCTGGCAAGACGAGCGGTACTGGCAATTTGGGTAACACCCACCGTCCAGCGAAAGCGGTTTCCTTTTGACGTGGACGGTTTTCGGGCGAGTTAGAAACCAATTCACGGATGCTCCAAGCTAACCGTTTGCGTGACTCGCATTAGCCTTGGGAATGCAAAAACTGCCTTCGCCCAGCTGGGCCCAGGCGAGATGAGATAACAGAAATTTGGGAGCTTAATTGATGGCCAACAGTGTCCTCGACAGAGTAATTCAGATTGTGGCGGAGCAGCTTGGTGTCGAGAAGGAAAAGATCACCGGGGATACACATTTTGTCAACGATCTCGGTGCTGATTCGTTGGACACCGTCGAACTGGTGATGGAGCTGGAAGAGGAATTCGACATCAGCATTCCTGAAGAGTCGGCCGAGAAAATCCAAACAGTTGGCGAAGCCGTAAGCTACATCGAGACGACACAGAACGCGTAGTGACGGCAATCATAGAGGAACCGCGGCGAATACTACGCTTGCATCTAGTTCGCCATTCCTACTATGGTTCGCACTGAGCGGAGTTTTCCGCTGGGCGTGCTTCTTTTCGTGAACATGAATCTGGAACTATGAAACGTCGCGTTGTCGTCACCGGCTTAGGGGCCATTACGCCTCTGGGCAAGGAAATCGACGAGCTGTGGAACGGCATCTTGGAAGCTCGTAGTGGCATCCACCGCGTCAGCATCATTGACCCCGATCGCTTTAAAGTACAGATCGCGGGTGACATTCCCGATTTTGATCCTGGCGAGTACTGCGACCCCAAAGATCGTAAGCGGCTGGACCGTTTCACGCTGTTTGCCATGTATGCCGGCGGCAAAGCCATCGAGGATTCGGGACTCGACTTTGAACAAGAAGACCGCTTTCGCTGCGGAGTGATTCTAGGTTCTGGCATTGGTGGCCTGGCAGAGATTGAGCTGCAGGTGGAGCGTCTGCTGTACAAGGGCCCGGAGCGGGTCAGCCCACTGACGATCCCCAAGTTGATGCTCAACGCGGCCGGAGGAAATCTGTCCATTCGCTACGGACTGCGAGGACCCAACTTTACTGTTGCGACGGCCTGCGCGAGCGCAACCAACGCCATGGGCGATGCCCTAAAAACCATCCAGTACGATGACGCTGACGTGATTATCACTGGTGGCACGGAAGCCGCGATCACTGCGATGGGCTTGAGCGCGTTTCAAAACATGAAGGCACTGTCCGGCCAAAATGACTCCCCAGGCAGTGCCAGTCGACCATTCGACCAAGGCCGCGATGGTTTCGTGTTGAGCGAGGGTGCCGGCATTCTCGTCTTCGAGGAATTGGAGCATGCCCGCGCCCGAGGAGCCCGCATTTACGGCGAAGTGCTCGGATACGGTGCCAGCGGAGACGCAGGACACATCACGCAACCTGATCCGCACGGCACCGGCGCCGCCCGGGCCATGCAGAATGCCCTGCGCGATGCGAGCCTCGATCCATCGACTATGGACTACGTCAACGCGCACGGTACCAGCACCCCGCTGGGAGACAAAGCGGAGACGCAAGCGATGAAGTCCGTATTTGGCGAGCATGCTTACGAGATGGCCGTTTCCAGCACCAAAGGTTGTCTGGGACACGCGCTCGGCGCCAGTGGCGGTATTGAAATGGTGCTCACGATGCTGGCCATCGCCAACGACACCGTCCCACCCACGGCCAATCTGGAATCACCTGATCCAGAGTGCGATTTGAACTACACGCCCCAGCAACCTGCTCAACGACCCGTGCACACCGCCATGAACAACAGCTTCGGCTTCGGTGGTCACAACGCCAGTTTGGTCTGCGGTTCGGTCCGCTAGAGCGAGTTGCACGGGCACATTCTCCCAACTGGCGTTCTACAGATCACAAGTCTCGATGGGATGATATTCGATCCGCCTCCGCTCGCGGATCGTGGCCATCAAATGCAGTTCGTCCACTTCGCATTGAGCTGCCACCTGCGAGTTTAGATCGGCTAGCAGCGTCGCCAAGGCCGCTTGATCGGTCCCGCTGCCGACGCGTCCCAAGGTGATGTGCGGGGTGAAATTGCGAACTTCAGAGGCGATTCCCAGTTCGGCCAGCGCCTGATCAAAACGATGATGTAGTTCGCGTAACACACCGTCCTCGTCGGTGATTCCCGCCCACAAGACCCGCGGTGGTTTGTGCTTCGGGAATGTGCCCAAGCCTTGGACTTCGACGACGAACGGTTCGGCCGATCGGCATGTCTCCTGCAGCACGTCACACACTCCAGGTAGTTCGCGGTTGTCGACATCCCCTATGAACTTGATGGTCAGATGCAAGTGTTCCGGTCGGGTCCAGCGAACGTGCTCTAGTTCAGCCTGCATCCGCCGCACCGCCCGACCCAGCACCGCTTGAGCCGCGAGTCCGATGTCCATGGCGATGAAACAACGTGTACTGTTTGAATGAGACACGGTGGGCGTCCCTTGATGGGCGAACGTTGCCAGCCACTCGATGATCACATAGCGGTTTTTGTCGGCACTTCGTGCGTAGGCACTCGCTCAGACAGGCGAACCAGTCGCTTGCTGCCAAGCATCCAAGGTACCCTCGTGCAGCCGAGCACCAATTTGGCTGATCACTTTATGCGACAGGTAGTTGGCGCCGACGGCAGATTGCACGGCCGAGTATCCGTGCGTAATGCCGTAGAGGAAGCAACCGGCAAACATATCACCAGCACCCGTGAGATCGACCGGGTCGGTCTTCACCGCAGGCACGTGTTGTTCCTCATCACCAAAGCGGACGTAGGCTCCGTCAGGGCCATGCGTAAGTACGCAGTTGGGTACCATTTCTTTCAGTTTGGCCATGGCCTGATACGGATCTTCACTGTCGGTCAAAGCCACCGATTCGGGGCCATTGCAAAACAGGAGATCGCTGTCCGCCAGAGCTTGTCGAAAAACGTCACCGAACACTTCGGGAATAAATCCATCCGAACAAGTTAGCGCGACTTTGGTCTGATGCTGTTTGGCCACGTCGATCGCGCGGCGGATTGCGCCTTGGCCAGTTTCAGGATTGGCAAACACATAGCCTTCGATGAACAGCCATTCGGACCGAGCGATGCGCTCGACGTTGACATGTTCCGCTGACAACTCGCTGGACACCGCCAAGCAAGTCCGCATGGTGCGTTCGGCATCTGGCGTGATGAATGCTAGGCAAGTTCCAGTAGCTTCATCCGGAATGTTGATCTCGCCAATATCGATATTCAAGTCGCGGAACTCTTCGGCAAAGTGCTGACCATAGCGATCGTCTCCGACGCAACCAATGAAACCTGCCTGGCCTCCCAGCTGCGACAGCGCGATCATGGAATTCGCCACCGATCCGCCGCTGACTAACTTGGCAGATTGCTCGGACGCGTGCAGATGGTCCAGCATTCCTTTTTGTTCGGCCCTCTCGACCAGCCGCATGCTGCCCTTCTCAAATCCGAAATCTTGGAATTCTGGCTCGGTCACCTCGAGAAAAATGTCGACGATCGCGTTGCCAAGGCCACACACATCAAGCTGGCTCATTAGTATGTCTCGTAAACGGGTTGGGTTGCTGGACGTGGACGGAGTTCATCGCCGGTGCGAGCTGCACGCGCGTATGTTGACGACACTTGGTTTTCCGGTGCCGAGCAGCGAAGATTATGGTGCGTCCTCTGACTCTTGCCTAGGTTCCCTGGCCAAGCCGTAGAACTGCCCCGTGATTCCTTACCGCTCGGCATCATGATTCCCTATCGCCCCCACCCGTTGCTGCGCAGTGGACATCTCCAGACGTTGATGGTTGGCGTGCTGACCGGCCGTCGCTACCCTTACCATGCCCGACCTCGCCGGGTGCCGCTGCTGGCCGACGACGAGGCGCTGATCGTCCACGAGGAAAGGGGGCCTCCTGTCGCCGAAAATGCTCCACTTGCAATCTTGTTGCACGGATTGGGAGGCGACCACCGGAGTGCGTACCTGGAGCGACTGGCCCCCCGTTTGCGGCGGCAGGGACGCATGGTTTGGAGAGTGGATTTGCGCGGCTGTGGAGCCGGCATATCCGATGCGTGGAGGCCGGCTCATGCCGGAGCCAGCGCGGATTTGGCTTGCGTGATTCGGGAAGCTCGGCGTTGCCATCCGCAGCGTCCCATCGACGTGGCCGGGTTTTCGCTGAGCGGCAATATTCTATTGAAACTACTGGGAGAATTGGCGAGCGGGCAATTCGCGTCATCCCAAGTCATGCCGGACGTTGACGCAACGTCGATCCGCTCGGCCATCGCCGTGGCGCCGCCCATTGACCTCCAGCGATGCTCCGACAACATGGATCGCTGGAGCCGCAAGATCTACACCCACTACTACCTCAAGGTGCTGCACGAGCAGGTCCAACTGCGGCGTCGCCAATGGCCACAATGGCAGCGTATCCCCGAAGACCCCGCGATCAAGACAATTCGCCAATTCGACGCACGGTACACCGCTCCGTTGAATGGTTTTCTAAGTACTGGCGACTACTACGCCCGCTCCAGTGCCGCCCCCTGGCTACCGCACATTTGCACGCCCACCACCGTCTTGATCGATCGCCATGACCCGATTGTGGCGTTCGAATCCTTACAAGCCGCCAAATGGAATCCCGCATCTACGCGCGTCGTTTCCACGCGCCGGGGAGGGCACATGGGGTATTTTGGGTTGGACGACCAAGGACGCTTGATTCGCTGGATGGAGTACTTTGTGGAACAATTGCTTAGGCAGTTACCGACCTAAAGAACTTTATCCATGCCGTGCATGCGACCTGCCACGCGCCGTCAATGCTAGCGGCTGAAGTGATATTGTTGCCATCCTGGGTGATGGCTTACGATACCCCACGGAACAGCCCGCTGATGTGGCTGCCTCAATAGGAGTCGATTGTCTGGTTCAGGAGGAACCGCTATGCGTACGCTCGCACCCCTTGTCTTCTGGTTCGGCTATTGTTGGCTGTCCGCGACTGCCGTGACTGGACAGGACACCCCGACCAATCCGCTGGAAAAATTCCCGAAGGTCGTGGCCGTGGTCAACGGCCAAACGATCACTCGCGATCGACTGGCGCAGGACTGCTTGAAACGCTACGGCCATGTGGTGCTGGACAACCTGTTGAACAAGAAGTTGATCCTGCAAGCTTGCCAAGCCAAGAACATTACGATCACGCAAGCGGACGTCAACGAAGAAATCGCTCGTGTTGCCAACAAAGTCGGTTCCAACACCAAGCTGTTCCTAGAAACGCTGGAGGCTGAACGCGACATTACACCGGAGCAGTATGCCAGCGAGATAACTTGGCCGATGTTGGCCCTGCGAGCGCTCGCGGCCGACCAAATCCAAGTCACCGAGGAAGAAGTCCAGCAAATTATCTACAGCGAATATGGTCCCAAGGTCCAGGTGCGGATGATCATGGTTTCGCAGTCGGAGCGTGCCCAACAATTGCACGCTGAAGCAACCGCAGCTCCCGATACATTCCGCCGTTTAGCCAAACAATACAGCGAGGACGCGGCCAGCGCCGCCGTCGAAGGTCTACTACCGCCCATTCGCCACTACAGCGGTGATGATCAACTGGAGAAGATCGCTTTCCAACTGCAACCTGGTGAGATCTCGCCCGTCTTTCAGATCGGCGCCATGCACATCATCTTGCAATGTGTGCGTCACACCGATCCCGCCTATCCCAACGCCCAGCTGTTGCCGATGATCAAGCAACGCATCAGCGATCAGCTGCGAGACCAACGCCTCGGCCAGGCCGCTGACGGCATTTTCGCCGCTTTACAACAACAGAGCCAAGTCGTGAAGATCTTGGGAAATCGAGAATTGGAAGCCAAGTACCCTGGAGCGGCCGGCTCCATCAACGGGCAAGCCATTTCGATCGATCGCTTGGCCTACGAGTGTGTTAATCGGCACGGGCGCGAGATCTTACGTGGAGAAATCAGCCGACACCTCTTGCAAGCAGGCTTGCAAGCTCGTGGCAAAACGGTTGAGCAAAACGATATCGACGTTGAAATCGCTCGAGCTGCGGACTCGGCCGGGTTCATCAAGAACGACGGTACTCCGGACATCTCAGGATGGCTCAAAAGCATCATGGAAGAGGAGGGGGCCACCGTCGAACTGTATGTGGCCGACGCTGTGTGGCCCAGTGTGGCTCTGAAGAAGCTGGTCGAAGATGAAGTCGAGATCACTCAAGAGGACCTCGACAAAGGCTTCCAAGCCAACTTTGGACCGCGAGCTGAAGTGCTGGCGATTGTGCTAAGCAATCAACGAACGGCCGAAGACGTCTTTCGTCAAGCTCGCGAGAATTTGACGGAACAGGCCTTTGGTGAGTTGGCCGCCAAGTACTCGGTGGAGCCGATGTCGCGCAGCAACTTTGGCAAGATCCCCGCGCTGCGACGTTTTGGTGGTCGTCCCATCTTGGAAGAGGCCGCTTTCGAACTGCAGCCCGGCGAGATTTCGGGCGTCGTCGCTTGGGGCGAGCAATATGCCATCCTCTACAAACAAGGTGAGTCCAAGCCCATCGTCCAGGACTTTGAGGCGGTCCGAGACGAGCTGGTAACTGAGATTCGCGAGAAGAAACTGCGGGTGGCCATGCATAAGAAAATGACCGAGATGCTGACCACGTCGCAAATCGACAATTTCCTGGAGGGCACCGCCCAGTCCGGCGAAGTCGTGCCAGCGTCCGCCAATTCTGCGGGCGGAACGGCGTTGATGCCGATCCAAGGGCGGCAGTAGCCAGTACCAACCCCGGCCAAACGTAGCAGGCGCGAGCTTGGCGGGAACTTGCTCGAACTCTGAACCCGACTCCTGTTGATCCACTGGACGAACAACGGGAGCTCAGGCCGGATGGACATCCAGTGTCCCACCACCGTGTGCCTATCCCCGCATGCCCAACCGTGCAGGCCAGCCCCCCAGTTTCCGGCCTGCCCGCGGCAGGATAGCAGGATAAGAGGGGGAGATGTTGTCACGCTCTTCTATCTAGAGGGGTATTGCTTTTTTGTGCCCGTGGATCACCGGTGACAATTGGCTGCGCTTGTCGAGTCGCTCGCCTTGGATAAGAATTTGGGCATGAGCCATTTTTCATCGTCGTCGTTAGAACCAGAACCTGAGCCATTTCGCGTGGAATATGCGCAGCGGGTTCACCGTTTGCCCCCGTATCTGTTCGGTCGCATCAACAACATTTTGTATCAGAAGCGGCGTGCCGGTCGCGACGTGATCGACTTGGGCATGGGCAATCCGTCCGACCCTCCCGAGCGTTCGATCATGGAGAAGCTCGCCGAAGCGACTTACGACGAACGCAATCACGGCTACAGCAAATCCAACGGCCTGCTAAATCTGCGGCGCGAGCTCACGAGCAAGTATTTCCGCAAGTATGGAGTGCGTTTGGATCCAGACACCGAGGCGATTGTGTGGCTGGGTAGCAAAGAGGGATTCAGCCACATGTGCCTGGCGCTCATGGGTCCCGGTGACACGGCCATGATTCCAGCGCCGTACTTTCCGGTACACATGTACGGAGTGATTCTAGCGGCCGGCAATGTGGTCGCCTTGGATGTTTCCGACAGCGAACAGTTTCTGTCCAATATCGCGTACACCTGCCAGCACTTTTATCCTCGTCCCAAACTGCTGATCATCAATTACCCGCACAATCCTTCGACCGTCACGGTCGAGCAGGACTTCTTCACCGAGATTGTCAAACTGGCCAAGCGCTATGGCTTTATGGTCATCAGTGACTTTGCTTATTCCGACGTTGCCTTTGACGGCTACACGCCGCCCAGCTTTCTAGCCTCCCCGGGCGCAACCGATGTCGGTGTGGAATTCACCACGATGAGCAAAGGCTACAACATGGCCGGTTGGCGTGTAGGCTTCTGCGCAGGCAATCACGAAATGGTGCGGGGGCTGGCCACGATCAAAGGCTATTACGACTACGGCATGTTTCAAGCCATCCAGATCGCCGCCATCGTCGCGCTCCGCGACACGGAAGCAGCCGTGGAACGGCAATCCCAGATCTATCAGCGCCGGCGTGACGTCTTGGTGGACGGCCTGCGCCGGATTGGCTGGGACGCCACGCCGCCCAAAGCCGGCATGTTCGTGTGGGCCAAGGTGCCCGATCGTTGGCTGGAGCGTATGAACACCATGGAGTTTGCCATGAAGCTGCTCGAACATGGAGACGTGGCGGTCAGTCCCGGTAGCGGCTTTGGTCCTGCCGGCGAGGGGTACTTGCGCATGGCTCTCGTCGAAAACGAAAGCCGCCTTCAACAAGCGGTTCGACAAATCGGACGCGGACTGGAGAGCATGGAGCAGGAATACGGTTCACCGCCATCACCAGCAGCTGCGGCTCATCCGAGCCCCAGTGAGACCTAGGCCGGATTTGTCTTCTATGCGGTTCGCGCGGTGGCGGGCCTAAGTCGCGTCTGGCTCTTGGGCGCAACGCATCGCGCTAATGATAAGACGTGCTTGATCACCGCTCCGTTGACACGGAAACAGCAATTCTTGGAAAACCGCGCAGACCCGGGAATAATTGGCCAGCTGTAGGCATCTTTAAGGGCGGACGAGTGAAATTCTTGCTTCCTGCGTTGGAAGTCACACTCAGTCAACTCAGATGGTGGCAATCCTGCCCCTTCTTCGCCCAGGAGTGAATACATGCTGAAGAAACTGTGCGCATTGTTTTGTGGTGCAACCCTGTCCGTGGCCCTCGTAGGCTGTGCGCAAGTCGCTGACAAAGCCGAGGACGTAGCCGATTCCGCCAAGGAAACCGTGGACAGCGCGGCCGACGGCGCCAAAGACGCCGCCGGTGACATCGTTCCCGATGCGGCCAAAGATACCGTCGACGGCGCGGTCGATAGCGCCGGCGATGCAGCCAAAGACGGCATCGACGCCGCCAAAGACGCGGTCAGCAACTAACGCGCTCGCGTCCCTGCGTTTTGGTCGCTAGTTCACGGGGATACCAGCTAGACACTAAAGCTGGCTCGACTCGCACTTGGACACAACCAAGCTTCACGAAAAGTCTATCAGGCGATCGTCGGTTTATGACGGTCGCCTTTTTTCGTAGTTTGTTGCAACACGCGCAGTTCACTCTCTCGTATAACCGTGTGCTAACAGCATTTTGCTTTTGATATGGCTTAGTTTCGACGGAACGAGCAACCAGTGCACTGATGACGCAGGCCATATGTCCGTACGACTCGCACTAAACCCGGCCGCTGAACGTCACTTGCAAGAATCTCCGTTGACCATGACGTGCCCCATGTTGGTTGGGATCGCTGGAGGCAGCGGTTCCGGCAAATCGACCATTGTGAATTATCTGCAGCAGGCCAGTGGCGGTGTTGTCGGTGCGCTGCAAGTGGACAACTACTACGTCGATCATCGCGTGCGCCAACCGGAACCGGACCAAGCGCTAAACTTCGATTGTCTGGAAGCCTTTGATCTACCACTGCTGGTCCAACACCTGAGCCAGCTACGGCAAGGCATACCAGTCGAGGTTCCGCAGTATGAGTTTTCCGACCATACGCGGTTGGAGGCTACCCGCACCTTGGTTCCCAGCCGGCTGATCCTGGTGGACGGGTTGATCGTCTTGGCCGTCCCGGAGATTCGCGCGCAACTGGACTTGGGCATCTTTGTGCTGCTGGACGCTACGAAACGATTGGCCAATCGCATCCGCCGCGACTCGGGCCAGACAAAAGACACTCGCCAGCGCACACCTGAGTCGGTGAAGCAGCAGTGGCAAACGAATGTGCAACCGTTTGACGAGCAAGTCGTCCAGCCGTCCGCGGCTCACGCTGATCTGGTCATTCAGTCAGAAGACCTAAACCGCATCCGGCGAGTGCTTTTCCACTGGGCTAACTTGCCGCTATCCTAACTTCGAAATGGAATCACCAGCGGCCAATGTACGTCCGTCAGGTTTGTAAAGATTGACTCCGCCTCAGCGATCAGCCAGGATATGCTGAGAATTGGCTTGCCAGGGAAAGGCGTACAGCTTGGAGCCCGAACCCTACCAAGCTACCACGCGGCCAATGACAACCTTCCTTTAGGTGTCTCCCACCAAGACCTGGTCTCCCCAGGGTCACCCTTTGAACGTGCAGGCAAGAGCATGGCCGGAAAACAGACCAAACGGCAGATGGCTGGCGAGAAAGCAGCGCAGCCTGCGGCGCCGTCAGCGTGGGCACCGCCGACCAAGGTCATCGAGCCGGAGCAGGAACCGTCTGAGCCCAACGAACTGTGGCTGCGGATGGGGCTGGTCGCCGGAGGAGCCCTGTCCGGCTGCGTGCTCGCAGGTTTTCTGCTGCTGATGTTTTCCATGGCCGGGGGGCTGATGGCCAGTAACGAGCCGGGCGACAACAGCGTCGCCAGCCGTTCCACCAAATCCAGAAGATTCGACAGCACGGAGATCGGAATTATTCGCCGCAAGCTTCGGGCCGCGACCCTGGGCATTATGAACCACGAATCGGCGACCAAGATGTTC
>JANQOL010000267.1 GCA_028289675.1 Pirellulaceae bacterium | reverse complement strand
GCCTTTGCCTTGTTCTACGCCGCCGTGTTGCTGTTGCTGACCAGTTCGGCAAGAAGTTTCAAGGAAGCCCAAGCGTATTTGATTCCGCTGCTACTCGTATCCATCGCACCGGGCTTGGTCATCTTGATGCCAGGCTGGAATCTAAACAGCATCACAGCCGCCGTGCCGCTGGTGAACATCCTGCTGCTGTCCAGAGAGTTGCTGGAGGGAACCGTCCAACAGCTGCCAGCGATTGTTGCCATTATCTCCACGGTACTGTACGGTATTTCGGTTCTCTCGCTGGCGGCTCAGATCTTCGGTAGGGATGCCGTGGCGGTGGGCAGCCGGAGTCATTGGCGAGACTTTTGGCAACGGCCGAAAGACTCATCACTGAGTCCACCTCTACCGGTAACGCTCTTCACTCTGGCGTTGTTGTTCCCCGCGTTCTTTATCGCTTCGGGCATTCTAGCGCGTGGTGAGGCGCAACCGACCACACGCTTGGTGTCTTCGGCATTGATGACAATTGTTCTGTTCGTTGCTGTTCCTTGGCTCTTGCTCCGCTGGCAACGCGTATCGCCGGTCGACGGTCTGGGCGTGAAGAGGGCGTCATGGCTGTACTGGATTGCGGCCGCGCTCTTGGGGCTAGCGACCTGGCCGTGGATCTTCGAACTGGTCGTCTTGGCACAGAAAATCGGAATACGCGGCTTCGATCCCAGTCAGCTGGAAAACATCGATAGCTTGCTGGCGGGTTGGAAGGAGATTCCGTTGGTGGTCGTGGTCGCTTGTCTAGGCGTGGTGCCCGGCGTGTGCGAGGAGTGTTTCTTTCGTGGCTTTCTATTCAACGGGCTAAAGCAACATCTGAATGCGAGGGGTACTATCATTTTGTCCGCCCTCGCTTTTGGTTTGTTTCATATTGTGTTGGCTGGTGGTGCGGCACCCGAACGCGTTCTTCCCAGCACGCTCATGGGGCTCTTGCTGGGCTGGGTTGCGTGGCACAGTAAGAGCATCATCCCGTCAATCATCTTGCATGTGATTCACAACAGCACGTTGCTGGTCGTCGTTCAATCGCGTGACTTGCTGGCGAAATGGAACATCGGTCAAGTTGAGCAGGAACATTTGCCGTGGTGGTGGCTGGCCGTTTCCGCGGTTGTGATGCTGCTCGGGTTGGCGCTCATCCGCGTCGCAGGCCGAAGCCGGGCAGCGGAACCACCCACGGAACCAGTGCTGGTGCAACCCAAGTGAACCGCCATGCAGCCGCCAGCAAAGCTGTGCAGCCGCCAGGACAGTTGAGATTCCGAATTTGAAGGCAAAACGAACTCCTTGTAGATGCATAACGTATGCAGGTGTAGGTAATGTTCGTAGGCATAGCTGGTCGTTCGATGGAGCGCGTCCAAGGTGTTTAGCAGTCAGCCGTAGGCGTACAAAATTGAAAGCCAGGTACGCCTGTGGCTAACTGCTAAACGGTGACGGGCGGAGTTCGACGAAACTACGGCACGAGCGATGTTCAGCAACTTGGGCTTGTTGGAAACAACTGCATACGTGGCGTCGAATAGCATTCGGGTGGGAAGATACAACGGGCTTTTGTTTAGCAGTCAGCCGTAGGCGTACAAGATTGGGAGCCAAGTACGCCTGCGGCTAACTGCTAAACAGTGACAGGCGCGGCATCAGCGGAACTGGTGGCAAAGGCAAGACAATAAAACACAATCTGTCGACTTTCGGCAACGGATGAGCTTCGGACAGATCCTTGGACGGTAGCCAAAATGAGTTCTTCAGTTTTTCGCGCGGCAAGTGATTTCCCGATTGGTGGGTGCTTTGCTGGGCTGTGCCGAGTATTCTACTTCGCTGTTATCTCGTCTTGCGCTACGATCTGCCTTGGTGCTGAGCCGGTGACATTTTGGGCGTCGGACGAAGGTACTCGCGATTGCCTTCGCGTCTTGGGTGGCAGCCGCTTGAAGATTGAAGTTTTTGACGTCGCCGACGAAGTGATCGTTCGAAGACTAACGCGTATGTCCGCCTCGAACAAGCTAATCATCTTCGCTTCACGCGGGCAAATTGATCCCATCGTTGCCGAGCGACTGAACAATCAAGGCCACGCCATCTTTTTGCTGGACGTGCCGAGGTGGGACGGCGGCGATATGGCCAAGTTCGTTCGGCTGAAGCAACTGTGCGATGCACTCGTTGGTTGCTTGCCAAGCTATGCCAGGGAGTTTCGTGCACGCCTGGACAGCTGGCAGGTGCAAGTTCGTCTGCGGGCTCGGGTGCGAGCTGCGCGTCCGCAGCCCATGTTATTCGAAGCATGAAGCCCCAACATCGCGGTGCCAGCTCCTTTAAAGACGAGTTGACAGCACCTTCTGCGTCGTCGGCCGTCCCGCGATTTTCATAAAGTTGCGTTGCAATCCTGGGCGAGAGTACAATGCTGGGCAAATTTGACACCATGGCGCCGGCGGTTTCTTGGGATGAGCAACATCAATACCAACGCGGAAGGCAAAATCCGAGTTGAGTTTTCTCCGAACATTCGGAAGCACATCGCGATCGAGCCTTGCGAAATCAACGGGCAAACGGTTCGAGAGGTCTTGGAATCGGTGTTCGAGAGTGTGCCTGAGTTGCGTGGTTATGTTCTGGATGATCAAGGTGCGGTGCGCCAACACGTAACGGTGTTTGTCAACGACGATACGATCCGTGATCGCGAGCAGTTGACGGATCCTCTCGCAGCCAACGACCGGGTCTACGTATTCCAAGCTCTGTCGGGAGGCTGAGATGGCGACCACGTTTTGGATCGGTACTCGGAAAGGACTGTTTCAACTCAGTCGCTCAACTTCCGGCCAGTGGAACATTGACTCATCTCATTTTCTGGGTGTTCAAGTTCCCATGTTGGTGTCTGGTCCGGCCGGCTTATTCGCGGCCTTGCAGCATGGCCATTTTGGATCCAAAGTGCAGCGGTCGAATGACGGTGGGGCGTCTTGGACGGAGATCGGTGTGCCGACTTACCCGCCCAAGCCAGACGATGTACCGGATGTTATCGACCCCATGCGAAATAAGGCCATTCCATGGAGCTTGGAGTTGATCTGGTCCATGGAAATGACATCGGCCGGCAAGTTGTGGTGCGGGACTTTGCCCGGCGGGCTGTTTTCGTCCGATGACCAAGGCGACAGCTGGGACCTGAACTGGCCACTGTGGAATTTGCCGAATCGTAGTCATTGGTTTGGCGGAGGTTATGACGTGCCTGGCATTCATTCGGTGTGCATCGATCCCAGGGACGAACAGCAAATCAAGGTTGGGATTTCATGCGGTGGGGTGTGGGCGTCCGACGATGGAGGCGCTAGTTGGCAATGCCGAGCGGATGGCATGCGAGCGGAATACGTTCCTCCCGAACGCGCTTTTGATCCGGACATCCAAGATCCGCATCGGGTCGTCCAATGTGTGGGTGCGCCAGATCATCATTGGGTGCAGCATCACAATGGTATCTTCAAATCGACGGACAACTGCCAACACTGGGAGGAGCTCAAGTGCGAAACGCCGTCCAGTTTCGGATTTGTCGTCACCGTGCATCCGCAAGATCCTCACACCGCGTGGTTCGTGCCTGCTATTGCGGATTCCGATCGTTTTCCGAAAGACGGCCAGTTCGTCGTCACTCGCACGCGGGACGGCGGCCAGACGTTTGATGTGCTGACTTCGGGTTTGCCTCAAGCCGACGCGTACCACTTGGTGTATCGCCATGCACTAGAAGTCGACATGACCGGCGAGGTGCTGGCCATGGGGTCCACGACGGGAGGTCTTTGGATCAGCGAAGACGCCGGTGATTCCTGGCAGTTGGTGACCCAGGACTTGCCTCCCATCTTTGTCATTCGCAACGGAACCAATTGATCCAACATGGGCAGTCGGCGGATTTTGGACCAATAGCCGACGCAGGTTGAGACCGCGAACTAGCTCGAAAGCGCCACTTCAGCTCGCGATAGCATTCCTAAAGTGGTTCGTTGATATTGGATACGGAGATTTCGATAGTAACCCGAAGCGTGAGCGAGGCATTTCACGTAACTCGTTTCCGCGCTCACGCTTCGGGTTGCTATGGGCCGCAAAGTGGCGCTTTCCAGCTAGGCACTGTCTTGTAGTTGTTTAGCGCCTGGCGGCTCACACGCGTGGAGGCAATCGTCAAAGTCACGACTTACGAGACAGGCCTAACGCGAGTCGCACGGACATATGGCTTACGTCACCAAGACTGGTGGTTGCTCAGTCCGTTGAAAACAGGCCACACCAAGAAGCAAGAATGCTCTAAAGATACATGCCGACAAATCCGTCGCTGGCGTCCGACTCACGTTGCAACTGTTCCATGCGGCGGACCGTCTTGCTCAAATCGCCGGCGGCAATGTAGCGATCGAACTCAACCAGTACACTACGCTGCACCGTCTCGGCTAGCCAATCAACGACAGCCTGATTGATCCAGCTGGTGGTCTCACGTGTCAATTCAACGCGCAAATCACAACTTCGGGCCTGCAAATCGCGTTCGTCGGTCAAAACCACGCCATCAAAGTCAAACTGCAACATGCCGCGAGTGGGATCGTTCGTCAGATGGTAAACGCAACTGGCATTGTGCAGGAAATAAGTATTGAAGGTGCCGTGAGTGTCGATGGCCCGCTTGACCCTCAACATCTTCTCTTCCAACTTGGGTGACGCATCCATCGGGATATCGACCCGATTGACCGTCCGCAGTGGAAGACAATCAAATGCGATCTCCACCCACCGGCCGAGTGACCTCGCTTGGTCCGCGTGACTCATTGCTGACTCCATGATTGAGGCCATCAAAGATTGCCTCGCTACCGTACACGTCCGTCCAAAAACCGCATGTCACTGCTGCAGTTTGGTTGCAGTCGTCTCGAAGATACAGTGCTGGCTGGGTTTTGGACAGTCGCCTTGTCGGCACGAACACCACGTGACGAAGCGATCGCCCTAGCCAAATATGGCGGTCAGCGCTTGAGCCTTCACCAATTCACGGGGTTGATTGAGGTGGTTGTAGACGATGGTCTCGGGATCAATGCCGAAGCCGTGATAAATGGACGCCAGCAATTCGATCGGATGCACAGGATCTTCCAGCGGCGCCGATGCTGTCTTGTCGCTTTGGCCATGCACGTATCCGCGCTTGACCCCCGCACCCGCGACGACCGAGGTGTAGCAGTAAGGCCAATGGTCGCGTCCGTCCGCGGAGTTGTTGTTGCCCGATGTGCTGACACCTCGCTGGGGCGATCGACCGAACTCGCCGATAGCCACCACCAACGTATCTTCCAACATGCCGCGTTCGTCTAGATCTTCGATCAGCGTGCTGAGTCCTGCATCCAGCATAGGAGCCGAACGATCACGCATGCGGGCAGTCAGTCCGGAATGGTGATCCCACGAGTGGTTGTCCGAGTTCGCGACTTTGGGCCAAATGACCTCGACAACCCGGGTACCTGCATCGACCAGGCGACGTGCCAGTAGGCAACTTTGGCCAAACGTATTGCGGCCATAGCGATCCCGCAACGCGGCGGACTCAGCGGACAAGTTGAAGGCTTCGCGTGCGCGTCCGGAGACAATCAAGTTCAAAGCCTGATCGTAGTAGCTGTCCAGTTGAAAATCTTTGACGGCCGAATTGATCTCGGGCATCTTCGCGTTGACGACGTCCCGCAATTTAGCTCGGCGTTGCAACCGGGCTGCAAATACGTCCGGTCGCAATTGCAGATCATCGATCTTAATGCGCTCCATCTTGTTCATATCCATGTCGTCCCCATCCGGATACAAAGTGTACGGATCGAACGACTTGCCGAGGAAACCCGCTGTGCCTCCTTTGCCAATTACATTGCTCTCTTGCAGCGGACGCGGCAGCATTACAAACGGTAACATCGGTTCGTCCGTTGGGCGCAGACGAATGATGTTGGATCCAAAGTTCGGAAAGTCCTTGGGGCTTGGCGGCTCCAATTGTCCCGACGGGCTGACTTTGTCGGTCGTGTAGCCCGTCATCAATTGGTAGATGGCGGCGGTATGATTGAACAGACCATTAGGTGTGTAGCTCATCGACCGGATCATGGAAAACCGGTCGTTGATTTGAGCCAACCGCGGCAGGTTTTCCGTGAAGTGAATCCCGGGAATCTTGGTGGGGATGTTCTTGAACGCGCTCTTGACGTTGTCAGGCACATCCAGCTTGGGATCCCACAAATCCAAGTGGCTGGGTCCTCCTTGCAGATAGACCATGATGATATGTTTTGCCTTGCCCCAGCCCGGTGCTGTCGAACTCGACTCGCTGCTGTGAGCTCGCAACTGCAACAGGCTGCCCAAGCCCATACCTAATAGGCCCGAGCCGCCAACACGCAGTACATCGCGGCGTGACACTGGCAAATGAGGGTCGCACAGATCTTTCCCTGGGGCGCCTTGAATTCGAAACATGCCTTTGCACTCCTAATCACGTCCGCAATCGATATTTGTCTCGATCGAACAACAGTTGATTTGTGATGAAAAACGTGGTGTGAACCGCAAGCTATCGCGTGGCGGCTGATTTGTTCTAACACGAGTGTCCAGCTAGTGATTGAACAGAAACGCGGGACTGTTGATCAGGGCCCACGTTAGATCTTGTGCCAGTGTGAGCCGGCGGTTTTCGACCTGAGTTTGGCTGGCCGCGACGTCCTTGCGCAACTGGACCAAGTTCGGATCGTCTGGCGTTTCCATTTCCAGCAACTTGATCTGACTACGCAATGCAACGAGCTCGGGATCCTCGGGAAGCGGCTTTTTAGCTTCGGCGACGGCTGACTTCAGCTTTTGCCACTCAGCATCGCTCTTCTCCAAGTAGGTCAGCAAGCCAGCGAGATCGGCGTCGGAGCGTGCGTCCTCGGAGGTGGCTTGCAACGCGGCGAACTCTTCTGGCAGTCCCAGACCCAAATCGCCATCATCGGTGGTCACCGAAACACGGAAGCGAGCCAGCTGGTGGTTTTCGGCATTGTGGTATTGGTGGATCTTGAACGTCAGCAACGTGTCACCGTCGAACTTC
>JANQOL010000210.1 GCA_028289675.1 Pirellulaceae bacterium | reverse complement strand
GTCGCGGTGGTGACTGGATTCGCCGCGTTCGTCACCTGGATCGACCAATTCTGGGACCTGGATGACTACTCACTGACCACCACCCCGTTCACGCTCATTGGTGTGGCCATGGCTATTTTCTTGGGCTTTCGCAACAACGAATCTTACGACCGATTCTGGGAAGGCCGAACACTGTGGGGAAGAATGGTCAACGTATCGCGGAGCTTTACTCGTCAAACCTTGACTCTGATCGTGTCTACCTCACCGACAGAAGAGCCGCGAGTCCAGGAGCTTCGCCACCGGCTTGTCAAAAGCACCATCGCGTATGTGGACGCCTTTCGACATCACTTGCGTGACAGCGATCCGGTGGAAGACCTGAAAAAATACTTGCCCGCCGAAGAGCGATCCACGGTGCTGAGCCATGCCAATGTTCCGGTGGCAATTTTGCAGGACATGGGAGAACAAATTCATGCCGCTTGGCAGGCCGGCTTTATCCACGACTTTCACGTTCCCGTGCTGGAAGGCAGCCTAACGGAGATGACCGGAGTCCAAGGCGGATGCGAGCGCATCAAGAGCACCCCCATTCCCTTTACCTACAACGTGTTGATCCATCGCGTGGTAGCCGTGTACTGCTTGGCCCTGCCTTTTGGATTGATAGACACCGTAGGCATGCTGACACCGGTCGTGGTGTGCTTGATCTCCTATGCCTTCTTCGGATTGGACGCCATTGGTGACGACGTCGAGCAACCTTTTGAACTCGACGACAACGATCTTCCCTTGGATGCGATCAGTCGCACCATCGAAATCGATCTGTTGCAGCTCATTGGCGAACCGGACGTGCCACCGCCGATTGAACCCGTCCACGGCGTGCTCTTGTAGCGGTGCCGGTGGCCGGCGATCTTGTGCGGACAGATCTTGTGCGGACAACAGTTCGGAAGTTTTTCAGAATCGTTCAGATAAAGCCACGGCAACAAGTGATCTACTACTTGTCGGCGCCAATTGTCTCCACGCCTGCAGCGCCAACTGCCTCGCTGCGTCTATGAAGTTGCCGCAACAATGAAATCACTGTGCCAACCCTGGCCATGCGGACTAATTCTGCTGGCCAGCTACGCGGCGGTCACTGCCATCTATACCGTGCTGTGGCTAGCCTGGACACCGGCACCCAGCGGCTGGTTGTGGTTGGCGACCACCATCATGATTGCAGGCTGCCAGTTGGCTTTCTGCGGTATCTCGTTGTGGCGCTTGCTTTGGGGACCCCAGCGATGGATGGTCGCCGGTTGGTGGATGCTGGCGTCGGCGCCCACGGTGTGGATTGCGTGCCTCTCCGGAGACGCGTTCGCGACCGCTTATGCGCGCGGCAATTTGGAACTGACGACGCCAGTCCGGATCATCGCGGTTTGGATATGCGGCGGTGCCGAAGTGGAAGCCTGGTGGCGTTATCCTCGACGCCTTCAAGGCGTGCATGTCGAGTTGGTCGACGATGGCACGACGCCCGCTCCTGAGCGGCTGTTGGCAACCATGGATCAGCACGTCCAGCGGTTGTCCCGCGTGGTTGGCCACGACCCTCCGGCGGGACACATCGAATTGGTCCGCGGCAGCCTGCTCGGCTTCAGCGGTGGTCGCAACATCGTCCGGCTGGCGATCTGCGATACCGACAACGACGGACCGGATTACTTGGACTATCACGAGACGGCCCATGCTGTATTGTCATGCCTGGCAGGGCCGCATCAGTACCCGCCTATGTTTTTGGCGGAGGGCTGGGCCCAACAGTTTAGTTCTGCTTCGCAGTCGAACGAACGCGATCATGCCATCCGGACATTGGCCCAGATGAGACGGCAGGGCAGCTCCATTTCTTTCGCAGAGCTGGCGTCTCAGGACAACTACGGCCGCTCACGACCTGAAGCGTACTCGCATGGTTCGGCGATGGTCGCTTATCTGTTAGAACGATTTGGCGGACCCCTGTTTTTTCGTCTCTACGGCGAAGCTCGCCCCGACTCGTTCCCAGGCGACGTCGAGCGCATCTTGGGCGTGCCATGGGATCGGCTGCAAACCGATTTCTGGCAGTGGCTGGAAGAACAGGCCCAGCAATTGCCCCCTCCGCCAGCAAGCGCTGAAGGCGAGTTTAATTTCCATCCGGGAGTGGATGCTCAATTGTGGCACGAGTTTCTAGTCGAAGCCCGCGCGCATCAAGTGATGCTCGACAGTTTGCCAGACCAGTTCGCGATCCAATGGTCCCATCTCAGCCAGGGCCAACTGCAGGAGCAAATACGGCTGCTAAGAATCGGCCAAGAGTCCTGGCTAACTGTTTCCGGCAGTCTGCCGCGCTGGGAATATCTCGGTCCCGAACAGTGTGTCTCCTTGATCCGAACGCCTGACGGCCGCATCGAAAACACAGTCGCGACGCACGAAACAAGACCGGCTGTCAGCAATACGCTTAATCAAACAATGACCGCTGCTCTGTTGGCCGCCCAGCTGCAAAATCAAGTGCCAGCGGCCAGGCAAGGCTTACTGTTTCCAGATGGCTTGGACGTCTTGCGATTGACCGCACCGTCTGAGGAGAGTCCCGTCTGGGAAACAATAGTCGTCGTCAAAAACAGGTTTGGTGACATCACGTATGAGCTGACACTGTCCGAGATGGACTTTCAAGTCGAGCGGACCGAGTATGTATACGGGGATCAGTCGGGGGGCACCCAGATCGAATTTGGCCAGTTGCTCGGGCGGCGCTTGCCCATCAAGTGCGAATCGTTAGATGACACCCGGACGACATTGACCAGCGAGTTATCGGCAGAGCAGTCGAACGAGTTACGGCGCGAAGTTGAACAGATGATCGCCCGCGGCGCCGACGCTCCCCCAGTGTCCCGACATTGGCTACCCGCTCCCAAGACTTGGCCCGTCATCTGGATTGGCTGCGCATTCGTGCTCCTCCTTTGCCACGCTTTCGGTGGTCGTTTGACCAACAGACTCCATTCGGCAGGTTCTGCCCAAAGCTCTTAGACGAAAGTTCGAAACATCGCTGTCAGCTGCACCGGTGATGTTCATCAGCGCGAATTTCTTGGCATGGTGGAAGCGCGTGCACAGTGGCATCCATTTGCATTCGGGCCAAATTTGCAAAGTTACCTCTGTTTAGCAGTTAGCCGAAGGCGTACTCGTTTACAAATATTTACGCCCGTGGACAACTGATGAACACTGTCAAATCTGCGGATGATTAATCCGAGTTCGCCGACTGTAGGTCTGCAAGCTGCGCTTCAAACAACTCAGAAAGCTCATACAACTCAAGTGCTTTATACGCTACCACCATGTTTTCCAGCGTTGTTCGTCGGCCAGGATGCGCCTGCAACGACGACTCTAACCATCGAATCGCGTTTGCGTATTGCTCGGCGTCTAAGAAGATACGTACCATCGTGTCGTATAGTTGTTCATTGTCGTCAGTCAACGCAATTGCATAACGGAGAATCTCCTCCGCTTGCCTAAGCTTTGCCGGGTCATCGGGGTGCGCTTGTACGAGACAATACGCCCAGTTATTCAGAAGTTGCGGGGAGTTAGGAGCAGATTTAACGGCGAGTTCCAACTGCGCTAGCGCATTTAAGTAGTCTCCTCGCTCTACGTAAACGTTTGCGAGTAGTTGCCTTGTTACTGGCGAGACGACTACATCCGCGAGGTTCGATTCAAGCGTTGCCAACAGGTTTTCGCTTGAAGAGATTCCATTCGTCACTAGCCATGCTATCTCTTCGGTAATGCTGGGATTCGTTCTGTCAGCCGCGATCGCTGCTTCCAATAGCGCTAGTTCAATTCTCCCGTCATCTTTGTCATACAAATGACGGTACTTGAGCACATAGCCGGTCGACAGCGCGCGTTTCAGTCGCGAACTGCTGGGAAATCGGTCGACTGCTGCAGTACCGACTGTGACCAACGACTCAAAATCCTTCTCGAGTCGTGCGATCTCAAGCACGGCGAGATAGTCTTCCTCGGATCCGGCCCCACTTTCTATTAATAGACCTGATTTAGAGTGTAGTGCCTGCTTGGCCATCTCATAAGGTTCTTGTAGACCACTCAGCTTGGCAACAGCGGCATACCTGCTCCAGATAGTAGGAACGCGCAGCGCGGCGCGCTTCAGAGCATTCAAGGCTTCTTCCGTTTTTCCTTGACGGGCCAGAACGTCCGCGTATCTGACCAGGAGCTTCGGTGAAGCGTCTTCTTCACTAGTGGCAACGGACAAATCGCGAACCAGTATTTCTATCTCACCTGGTGTACCAGCTCCGATATGCCTAAGGCGGTCTTGTGCTAGCCACGCATGGGCCTTCGGATAGCCTGCATCTCGTTCGGGTGCGATAGAACGCATTAGGAACCTTGCAACTCCGAGACGCCCCTCGCTGGTGAATCGAATCGCGAGCAGATAGCGAGCACGGACGTTCACTTCGTCCTCCGCCAGTAGACGACGCAGAATCAACTCCGACTCGAAATCCACATGCTCCTCAGATGAATAGACGTCCTGTTCATGCTCGGAAGTAAGAACATCCAGACGTGCGCTTTCAATCTCATTTTCGACGCGTTCTAACCCGTGATTCAACCAACGCGGCTCCGCTAAAGGAAGTTTGTCGATGAAGACGAGAGTCAACGCAGTCGCAAGTGGTACTACGAATAGAACAATCGAGAGCCAACTGCGACTTGACAGCCACGAATGCGCGAAATCAAAAGTTCCAATAAAGACTTGCGTTGGGTGTCTCGCGATTTCCGCTAAAGCACACCACAACACAGCGCTAGGCATTGAATCACGCGTGCGGAATCGGTCTTCGGTCACCGTCGCCCTCCTTTCCGGAGAAGGCGGAAGCGGGTTGTTCAGTTTTTTGGGGAGTTGATGGCACGTTCGAACGCAACCATTCCTGAACGCCGCGACGAAAGCCCTCTACCAACTTTGAAAGCTGTTGAGACTCATCAGTCGAAAGCTTCCTTCCCGATTCGCATTGCACAGAGATCAACCAAGCAGACGGTTGAGATTGGGCTCCAGCTCCTGCCGCAACGGAGTACCTTGAGAGCCCGGCCGGATCAAGTAGTTTAGTGATGCTGAGTGGCGCTCCGCCTTCCTCGACCGCGGAATTGAACACAACAATGTTACTGTCCACAATCCCGGAATAGTCGCTCTGCAACATGTTCCAACTCGATGATTGACTGGGTTCTATGAGTTTGGATTCCTCGAAATGCCAACGATCCAATTGCGGTTCAAATACACCAGAATTTGTAGCTGGCCCTGAACCAACTCTGGCAACAATCGACATTCCTTTCCACTCCGCAGTCCACTGTGCGTGGTCCACATGAGATCTCTCCGACTCAGGCTCGGGCCTCCAAATGGCCAATCGCGGTGGTAGCGTAACTTGATTCGATGGAACAGAATCTGTGCTAGCCTGGAGCCAACCGTACCGGGAAACAAGAAGTACCCCTGCGAACCCAAGCAACACAATGCATCTGACGCCATTCGTGTACCTATTGAATGGAATGGACCAAAAGTCGATTTGCGATGGTCCGCCGCCGGTTGCGCCAGGCAGTTGTTCACTGCCCCGTAGTTGTTGATCCTGGGGAACATAACACGACAATCCAATCTCATCCGGGATCTTCTGCGGCCACACCAACAAGATGTTGTAGAGATCAAAGACCGCGCCATACTCTGGTTGTGAAACTGGTGTTGCCGCAAGCAACCGAGCCAGAAGGCGATCCGCGAAAGCGACTCCGAACGCTCCAATCGCGGCTAGCACAAACTGCCAGCGAATCATACGCGAACCGGACCACGGAGCAGCTTGGATACTCGTTTCTAACCAACCAGCGACCAGCAGCCCAATTGAAATCGCAAGAAACAGCCAAATGGGACAGGACACCACCAATAGCACGCCGTGTAGGAAGCTCCTCCGGCAAAGTATACCAATCGCTAGAGATACACTTATAAGCAATGACAAGGACAGTAACCCCAGCATTCCCGAGAGATGCACCTCGGCATTAAGGGTCTGCAACCCAAATCCGACTGGCAGGTTGACTACACCGAGTTGATCTAGCAATACGCCGGCAGATGACATAGCAAGCTCGGCAACTCTGAAATCCCAATCACGCGTCAGGTCAAATCCCGTAGCGAGCAATAACGTGCAGATTGCAGCTACGTGCGTCCACGCAGCGCAGCTCCATCGACGCAGTGCCCACCCGCCGAAGAGCAAGACGCAAGCTATGTAGCTCAAGGCGCCCATCTGAAGCAGCATTGACGATGTCGCGACAAGGATACTTACGATAACAAGTACCAATGCAGCCGTTCTTCGTTTGTGATCGCGCTCGGCGCGACTGGAAAGCTGCCGAAACGAGTACGCAATAACCGAAATCCAAGTTAGCAAAGCTATCCAGAACTGTGAGTTCGGCAGCCGCTGTGAGAACGACAGTACCATCGGGCACATCGAGATGCCCGCGATTCCGCATAGAAGATCCCAGCGATAAATCTTCCAGGTCTTTGTTGGCACTTCACTCACTTCGCGTTGCCTCCGACCGAAGGAAGTCCATCAACTGTGCGGCGTCGTGAGTACGCTCAACGTACACAGAGCTGACTTTCTCGAGCAACTCGGTGATATCTTCATTGGGACGAAGCTCCTGACAACGGACGAGACTTTTTTGAGCCTCTGATAATTGGCCTGCCGATATAGATGATCTCGCCAGGCCCAAATGAGCGGCATAGCAGTCCTGATCATGGCTTAGGGATTCACGAAATCGATCCGCTGCGCTTCTGGTTTCTCCGAGGTGATTGAGCACAACTCCCAGATTGGCGAATAGGCCTGCTCGCTTTTCCGGGGGCAGTTCCCGCTGTTGCTGGTCGCTTAGACTTGAAAAATCCCGAACAAGAACAGCGGCTCGTTCGAGCGAAGCACGGGCTTCTGCGAACCGATTGGCTTGGAGCAGGGCAGCGCCAAAATTCATCCAGTAACTCGCAACATGTGGTGCGTCCTCCACAGCGACACGAAACTCCGCAATCGCCCGCTCAAAATCTCCGTTCTTCAAGTACTGAGTAGCGCGTTTCGCATACCAATGGGTAGTCTGCCCATTCAGCTGAACTTCCCCCCAAACCGGGTCATGCAAAGGCTGCGGATTCGATGGCAAGCGAGCCAGTGCGGCGTGTTTTCTCGCTTCTTCGTCTTGGCCACAGATCTTATGGATACGCGCCAGCCCCATGTGTGCCTCGCTGCAATCAGAATTCAGCTGAAGCGCTCTATTCAGGAGTCGCCTGGCAGCCTCAATGTGTCCGACCTGTAGCTCCAACTCGCCTAAACGTAAGTTTGCAAGTTGAGTGTTTGGGTCGGCCGCAATGATCGACTTGAGGAGCAGGCGAGCTTCATCAATGTTGTTCATCTGATTCAAGGACTCCGCCTTGTAGAACTTCGCGGCAACGGAATCCGAGTCGACCTCTATCGCTTTGCTATAGGCCTCAACGGCAGCCGCAGGATCGCTATTGGCCAGAACGCGACCGAGAAGATAGTGCCAACAAAACTCAGCTGGGGCCAGCTCGCGGGCCTGGCGGAAACAGACGACAGCTTGCCGCTCCCAGCCATGAATCGCATAGACCCGCCCGAGTTGCCCCCAAGCCTCGGAAGAGCGCAGATTGTTGGCAACGCTATGGTGAGCAACCTGCACCGCTTCTTTGACCCGTAGCGATTCGATTTGTTCGACGTCGTTAGGGTAGGGGATCGCGGAACGGGCTGGTCCGCAACCAGGAATTGACGCTAGCAGCAAAAGGAGAGTCAGCGACAACTTCAGCTCTGTGAACACCAGAATTACTTTCCGGGGTCCATGTTCATCAGATGCCTCGAGAGTTTCTCGCTTGGATCGTGTTGCCATGATGAGACCTCCCAAGTCAAGGAGTAGATCGCCTGGACGACCTACCGTAGTTCTCCATGTCCTTTGCGAAGGATCACTTGCTGGTCCACCTGGTTCACTCCGAATCTCTCGATGCTGCCGTCAACCCAAGTGACGTCGATGCAATCAACGACGTCGCACTCTCCCAGTCCGATATGGCACCGCGGATCGTTGCTGCTTGCATAGCTGTAGCCGGCAAGCACAACATGCGCGGACTTCTTATTGCAGGATTGAACCTCCAACTTCGCTCCCAGTGCGTCGCGCTGTCCTTCCAGCACTCTCACCGTCAGCCAATGGTTGTCGGACGGGCACTCATTGAAATGGACTTCGGGATGTCCCCCGATGTTCCCGACAACCAAATCGACATCGCCATCGTTGTCGATGTCCCCGAATGCAAGTCCGCGACTTACACGGCGAGCGGTTGCAAATTCGCCAGCGCTTTCCTGCAAATTGTGAAACCGCCCCTGGCCATCGTTGCGAAGTAGCAAATTGCACTCTTCGTATGGCTCCCAAAACCCTCCTGGATGACCTTCGTCGTCTAAAGGCCCGCGCTTGACGCGACCGTTGACAATTGCAAGGTCAAGATCTCCGTCGCGGTCGTAGTCAAAGAAACCACATCCAAATCCAGTGTACGGCATGTCGACCATACCCAATCCCACCGAGTTCGTCTGATCAGAAAAGAGATTCATGGGTTCGCTCATATAAAGTGTGTTGGTTTCACCCTGGATGTGCGTGGTGTACAAATCCAAACTGAAATCGTTGTTCACATCGCCGATCGCGATCCCCATACTCCCCTCGGGCGTACCCTTCCCATTCGTGCTCACGCCCAACATCGTCGAGTCATCGATAAAGCGCGACCCGTCGATTTGAACCCACAGCTGATTGGGCTCTCCATCATTGGCAACATAGAAATCCACCAATCCATCATTGGTCACGTCTGCGCCGACAACGCCCAACCCTTTAGATGCGTTAGTGATTCCCACACTTTCAGTAACATTCACCATGGTGCCGTCGCCGCGGTTGCGGAAGAGCTTATCCAACGAGGGCCTGAAATTAAGCGGGCCACAATAGTCCGCAATGCCCGCTGAGTTCGCACACGCAACGGATGCATCAAAATGGGTGTAACCGACGACAAATAGATCCAAGTTCCCGTCCGCATCAAAGTCTGCGAAAGTGGCTGACGTATTCCAATCGTCTGAGCGCACCCCCAACTCATCAGTCGCATCTCGAAAGGTGCCATTCCCCAGGTTCAGGTAGAAGCTATCCGGTCCGAAATTCGCGAAGTAAACGTCCAGATCACCGTCATTGTCGACATCCCCCAGGGCTATTCCTTGACCGTAACCGGGATCGGCGAGCCCAATACGCTGCCCGACTTCCGTGAAGCGTCCACCGTCCTGCTGATACACGCGATTTGGTGCTGGTGCATGCGGCTCTCCTGGAGGAGGACAAACGGCCTGAATAATATCGAGATCGCCGTCGTTGTCTAAATCCCCAAGCGCCACACCACCGCCCGTGATTTCCGGCAAAGTGTAGGTACCCCTCGGCCAAGCTTCGGTGGAAGCAGGCACCCCGGCTCGCCTGGAAACGTCGACGAAAAGACCACCGGCGCCTTCACCCTGGACGACGGCTGCCCGTTTGGCCGCCAAAGGCTCGCTGACGACGCTACCACACCCACTACAAAGGACTAAGACCAACAACTGAAAACCGGGTGATTTCACACAGTTCCTCGAGGCAGGAATGAAGTGAAAGGACGGACCAGACAAATCAGAGGGCTTCTTCTCGCCTCCGCCGACCCAGCACGGCCACTGCCAACCCCGCTGTCAACAGGGCGACGCCTCCCGGCTCGGGCACGGCTGTGGCTGCCCCGGACACCACGACGATGTCATCAAGGGTGGAGCCAACAAAACCAGCCTGCCTCCCTTCCAGTTGGTCGATGACAGTGATCTCCGTTCCATCAGTTGCCAGAACGCCAAGAAAACCATCGCCCACCCTACCCACAGGTGCGAGTCCGTTGACTGCCAACGATCCATTCCCACCGTTGCCTACTTGGGAATAACCAAATCCCCGCACGGAACCGGTAATGCCTGTGGAGACGAGAGTAGCAGCGTCTGCGAAGCCAGTATGTAGAATGTTGCCATCACCTGCATTGTACGCACCAAGAGTGATATCTAGAGTCACTGAGCCGTGCGTGTCCGTGATGGTAAAAGGATCGCCGGGATCCGCCGACAGGTCCTCGGTGGTACTTGTGAAGCCCGCCCCGCTGGCGGCTGCCAAGAAGGCCGCTCGATCGGTAAATGTCATGAACTGGGCACTGGCTGACGACGATAAACCAAGGACAAAGAGGATAGCGGCCGGTAAGGAGCGATTTCTCATTTGAGGTAACTCATAGGAGTAATGAAATAGGTTGAGCACCTGAGTGTGGAATTCACTCAGCGCAGTGATCGGATAGAAGCTAAATCTGGAAGCCCCGTACTCTGAATTTGCAAAGCCTCGACGATCGTCTACCTAAAACGCTGCCCGTCTCCCCATTTTTTTTCAAATTTCAGGACCCGCTCGCATAACGGCTCCCCCAAGCAAGGCCGAGACCTCAAGAATCGAATCAAGTGAGCTGCACTATCGGGGTAGAAAATACACCTCAACCAGAGGGTATTGGTTTTGCTTTGCTCACCCGTTTTTAATCGTATTTAGCCGGCAGCCGCAGGCGCACGCGTCTTCCAAAACACCGTGCAATCACGTGCGCCTGCGGCTGCCAGCTAAACAAAATGCAAGCTGCCAACCCGAAACGCCATCGAGAAAGAGTCACTTACGTCTGAACGGACTCACTGGCGGGTCGTGCTTGCTTTCCTGTCCATCCCGCGCGAATTGGCGCTGACCATTCAATCGTCCGCCGGGTCCCGTCGTAGCTGACGTTGAAAGAAGTCGATGACCGTTTGTCGCTGATCAGCGGAACTAAAGAAACTGTGACCATGATTGGGGAAGGTCAACAACCGAGCCGACACGCCGGCTTCGGTCAGCCGGCGCTGCAATAACCGGCTGTGCTGGTCGGACACCAGAGGATCCTCCAAGCCGTGCATGATCAAGAACGGCGGATCGTCGGCGGAAATCCAGGTGGTGGGACTCGCTTGACGTGCCAGCTCCGGTTTCTCCGAGGGCAAACCACCCAACAGACGCGGTAAAGGATGCTGCATAACGT
>JANQOL010000206.1 GCA_028289675.1 Pirellulaceae bacterium | reverse complement strand
GCTCGTTTCGGCGCATGGCTGCTTCGAATTGTGCAGCGCGAAGCGAGCTACCAGCGGAAACGGGAAGGCACAATGCGGCCCGTCGGCATGGTCGAAGATGTGCCTGCCAAGCCGAGCGATCTGACGGAGAGCATGGAGCAAGCCGTTCAGTTGCTTAATCAGCTGCCAGAGCACGAGCGAATCGTCATGTCCATGCACTATCTGGATGGCCGATCGACGCCTGAGATCGCCCGGATGCTTAACAAACCCCTTGGGACCATTACCAAACAACTGTCACGAGCAAACGAGAGAGCCAGGTGCTTCGCGATTCGATGGGAGGAGAAACATGAACGGCGAAAACTGGCGAAATAACCTGGATGACCTCGGACGCGCACTCTCTGAGCGGCCCCCGATCCGTGATCGCGTGATGCAGCAACTTGAAACAGAGATTGCCGGCTCTTCCATTCAACCGGCTAATCGCCGTAGTCGCTGGTACAAATCCGCTCCCCGTGCGTTGGCGTTGAGCGCCTCTGCGGCAATTTTGATGTTGGCGGTATTTGTTGTTTCAGGTTTGCCGTCCTCACCCGCATTCGCACGGGTTCAAGATGCACTTCGCAAGATCAAGACGGCCGTGATCACAAGGAAGTTCCCGGAGAGTGAGCTAAGTCAGCGTCTGCTGGTTTCACGTCGTCACGACCTGTATCGCGTGGAGTGGAGCAACGATGCCGTGCTCATTCAATCCCGAACTGGCCGCACTCTCTGCCTGAACACCAGGGACAAACTTGCCAGCACGATCGCCGGGGGTGGTTTTGGGCTTGAGGGAGAGAGCCTAGCTCCAGGTGATTTTCTTGACGGGTTAGAAGATGTTGAAGCCAAAGCAGTTCACTCGTTGGGCAAGAAAAGAGTTGACGGGCGTGAATTGCTGGGGTTTGAGTTGCCCGCCGACCGTGGAACCATTCGGCGTGTTTGGGTCGACCCGGACACATACCTTCCAGTGCTAGAGAAACAAGATCTTGAGACACCCCTGGAGACGATTAGGTCAGCAGGATCTGTCATGCCGCGTCCGCTTCGTTCGACAGCGTCCTATGAATTCAACGCCGAGTTGAGCGACGAACTGTTCTCACTGGAACCTCCTGCGGGCTACAAGCTGGTTGACGTCAGTGATTTTGTATGGCCAGGCCACGAACTCGCTGAGACTCCGGATGACATTGATCCGGCAAACTACGTACTCTTCCCCGGGCAAGGAATCGGATCTGCACATTTCGGAATGAGCAAAGCAGAGGTGATTGACGCGTTAGGAAGGCCTGATGAAGTTACCCTTCTCGGTGATGCGAGCGCCAGCGAGAAGGAGGCCCGCAGGCAGATTGAGCAGAAGGCCAAGGAGGAGAACTGGGACCGCTTTCGTTTGCAACGGGAACTTGAGCGACAACACAGAATGCGTCAGCCGTATATTGCCAGTAGTGACGTCTTGCGATACTACTCTCTCGGATTTCACGTCATCGTAAGGAGAGACACTGGACTGCAAGAGATTATGTGCTGGCCAAAGAGCTCGGCCTATCGTGAGTTCATTGGCAAGACAGATCTCGGAATCTCGATGGCAAGCCTACCACCCGACGTTCGACGTGTTTACGGTGAGGCTACTGAGACGGTGGAAGGGGAGAGTGGGCTTAGTCTGTATTATGGGAGGCTGAATTTTGGATTCAGTTTTGACGAAAATGGAGCGATGCAGACCATGCGTTTCTCTCGTCCCAAGATCGACTCGGATTCTCCGGCTGCGAAACAATAGGTCCACTAGATTATCAGTGGTTGGGTTTGCGGGGTTCGTTGTGGACGGAAGTGTAAGTTGAGCGTTGCCAAAAAAGCACGGTTCTAATCGCTCAGTCAACCGGCTTGCCTTGGCCGTCGACCGGATCGACCATCGTCACGCGGTTGCCCAACAGCGTTACTAAGTCTGGCAGATCGTACTCGCGCAGCACGCCATGGACCGCGCCCGCCACTTGGTTGATTGTCAGCTTGCCACGGATGGCCTCGGTCCACGAGATCAGTGGGCGAATCAGTTTGACCCGGTTGATCAACTCCGGTGCAAGTACGGCAGCATGCAGCGCCGGCACGCACAGTTCATCGGTCGCAACAAGGGAAACCGGCGCACTTGCATTGCCGTCACCCGCCGCCAGCAACTTCGCGGTTGCCAGAATTTCTTCCGTTCGTTGAGCCACCATGGATGTTCCGCATAGGTAGGCCACCACTGCATTGCCTGCGCTAGCACCAAAACTGTCGCTATACCAACGACGACCTTGTGGCTCGGTCGCGCCGATTCCGGAAACGTCAATCGCCAGTACCGATTGCCCCGCGTCAACCAGCACCTTCAGATCAGCGCTATCAATCGCTTTGTCGGCGCCGGCCGCATGCAGATACAACGTCGTGCCCATCGGCTCGCCGTCCGGTTTCAACCAAGTGCCTGAGAGCGGCACTCCCAAGGTCGTCATCAGCGAGACGTCGGCCGGTTGTTCGGATGTGCTACCTGAGGCGGCAGCCGTGCGCTGAGCCGCAGCAATTTCGTTGAGCCCCGGGATGCCCAGGGTCCTGCGAATGCGTTCGCGCGATTGTGCCGCAGTCTCTTCGCTCCACTTCTTTTCCCGCACACTTGCCAAACGTTGGGCTTCTTCCAGATTGAGGTCGAATGCCGAACGTGCGCCTGGAAGCAACATTACTTGTCCGTCGGACGTGGACCCTATTTCCTGGTCGGACAACAATTCGATTTCCGGTTCCGTCACCGCAACATCTCGGCCAGCCAGCCAGCGCAACATCCACCGCGCCGCCGCCTCTCGCAACGGTTTGTTGAATCCGTGCTTGTCATCGTTCTCGGCGAGATCCACTCGCTCGCCGAAGCCGAATCGCATGTAGACTCGCTTCGCTTCGCGAAACGCATCCCACGAGCCGCGAATGTCAAAATAGTCTTTCGTGGCGGCACAGATCAGCGTCGGACGCGGGGCACGCATCATAACGTAGTCCGCATGATTCATTCCCGCGGCTAGTTGCCCAAAGATGTTCTGTTCGGCATCCTGTGGTCCGATGGTCGACAGCAGTCTCTCGAAGCTGGTGATGTAACAACTCGGTGACGCAGCGACAATCCGCTCATCCAGCGCCATCAGATACGCTGTCTGCGTGCCACCGCCGCTGTTGCCCATGCAACCAATCTTCGTGCCATCGATGTCCGGCCGTGACTGCAAGTAGTCGATGCCCCGCATGCCATCCCAGATTTCATACTGAGCCGTGTTCCAGCCGAGCAACATGGCTCCAATGCCAACTTGCGTGTGACCAGTCGTTGAGCTCTTGATGACCGGCGTGCCGTCCGTGTCCAGCAATTGCTTCCGTTCTCCCTGGCAAATGGGATCGATGATGAACGCAGCAATGCCATTGAGGGCCAACAGGGCGCAAGACGTCTGATACCCGGCATAAGCTTTGCCATTCGCGGAGTGCCCACACACCACCAACACGGCCGGATAGGGCGCGGTGAACTCTTTCCCTTGCGGTAGAAACAGCGCCCCGGACACGTAATGTTGCGGGCGACTTTCGTACACAATTTTCTCGACGCGGTATCCTTGCCGCCGCACGATGCCCGTTTGCTGTGGGTTGAGCGGCGTACGTTCTGGGAACCCGCCGATCGCGTCGATGAAGTACTGCTTCAATTGCTGCTGATGCTTGCGAATCTCGTCGATATTGATCCGCTGCTCATAAGCGTCTTTG
>JANQOL010000168.1 GCA_028289675.1 Pirellulaceae bacterium | reverse complement strand
AACCAAAAAGAAGTGTTGGTTGCATGGGCTTGCGCCTTCAGTACTTGAGCGGGAAGAGCCACCGCGGTGGTGCCCGCGCGGCGCAGATTTGTCAGCGCTTCTGGCTGGTCAGGATGGGCCAAAATGGACGCGTTGAAGTACTGCGAGTCCAGTCCCATATAGGAGACGTGTCTGGCAGCCGCTGGCTCATTCTCAGAGAACAGAATTCGATCGGGTTGAGCCTCGTTGTTGCGGGCATGATCCAAAATCTGGCGAGTGGTCACCAGCAAGTGGCCATCTTGTTCGGTGCGGTAGATCGCGTCGCGCTGGCCCGCGCCGGAGAACATAAACGGGCTGATTTTCACCGAGTACCACCAACCCTCCAGCGTCAGCCCAACCAGGCCCTCCTGGCGAAAGGACACGGCTACGTCGGTGTCATTACGGTTAACGATGATGGTCTCTACATCCAGCAGGTAACCATCTTGATCGTCGCTTTGCGGGTATAGCCGGTAGCGTTTTACGAGATCCAGTTTCTCGGGGCGGCCGGTGCCCTGCAGGAGACCGTCCAGGGGCATCCGAAACTGCACGCCTTGGCCTCCGGCAACCTCCAGCGACTCGACGGCCCAATCGGATTCTAGCGATGCCTGGAGCGCTGGCAGCACGGCGCCGCCCGGTGGAATGCGCGTCCCTTCGATCGAGCCCAGTGTCGTCCGCAAGCTGGGCCGTGCTTCGTTGCCCGCGATGCGCTCGGAAGCCCTGACGCGCGTCCGCAAGACGTTCAGCGGCGCTTCACTCAGCGTCGTGGAGAATTTCAGGGTTTGGGTATGGCCGTTGATCGAGCGTTCGACAACCAAGTTAGCGGACTGGCCGGGTTTGGTGCGGGCCAGCGTAGTATCCAGATTGGACAGGCTATCAATGGGGACGCTGTTCAGTTCCGTCAGCACGTCATCGACTTGCAAGCCGCCCGCCACGTCTGGGCAGGTGGCGAGCGCTGCCGGAGTTCCGTCCGGAACAGTGCGAACGCGCAGTCCGTTGATCTGTGGGACCAGCCCCAAAAACCCCAGATAACCCCCTTCATGTTCCAGCGCGCGGAACCGGAATTTGCCGGGCTGCTTCTGGCCGACCAACTCCGCGTGTTCGATACCGGCACCGCGGGTGGTCAACGTGACTTGCAGGTTGTATCCCTTCCGCGGATCCATCGATCCCAAGGTAATCGCCTGGGAAGGAAAGTCGTTCGGCGCGGGACTCTGCAACTGGCCGGGGTCCGCGGAGGCGTCGATTTCAGCTTGAGCCTGCGTGTTCGACGTGTTTGCATCGGAGTCCGCGCCCGCTCCGCCCGGACGCAACAACGGGTCCGCATTGGGAGCCACCTGTTGGGCCGCTGGCGGTGGCACCTCGGGCTCAGGCTGTGGCCGCATGCTCAAGTAGAGAAAGCACATGGCGGAGGTCAGCATGAGCCAAGTAAAGAATCTGCGGTCCACTAAGGCGTCTCGTAATGAAGGTTGAATCGGATCAAGGCGAGGCGGCTCCTGCTCGTCCAGCACGGTTGGCCGTTGGCTAGAGGCAGGGGCGTTTGCCGGTGGCGGTTCCGGACGTTGTCCGGTTGCCAGTTCAGGTGGCCACTGTTTGGCGACCGGGGTGTCTCTTGGCAACCTTCGTTCGTAGCTTCGCCGGGCTGCCGAGCAGTCCCCTTGTCTCTGGCGATGGAGCCTTGCCTGAGACGTTGTTCTTGGTCGCTATTCTGGCTCTGGGCATAGATCTTGGCTAGTCCAACCGGCTTATCTGCCAAGGCGGGGGCAGACGTCAGCTTAGGCGCAGTTTTGTGACGATCACAATGAGTCCCCACACCAGTAGGACGAAAGCGGCCACCACCACATTGAGTACACAGCCTTGGATCATCGTAATGGCCCAGACTGTTAGGAAATCGGCGGAATGCGGCAAGTCCAGCCCGGGCGGCAGCCACGGAAGCGTGTGTACAGCGATGTTGACGGATAGTAGTCCACACCAGAGGTCCAGAAAGCCACCGACGGGAAATACGACGGAAATCACCATTCGCGTGATGTAACCGATCTTTAGAGCCAATCGCAGCGCCCTTTGCCGTCGCCAGTGATGTTGCTGGCTCCACTGGTCGCCCAAGGTGTAAAGGCAGATAAACGTGGCAATTCCCAGGCTCATGGCCGCCATCTTCTCCTGGGCAATCGTGCCGTAGCCCCAAAAGAAACTGGGCAGCGCGCTGAGCACACAGACCAATGTCCAAATGCCCAGTGATGTCAGCCAGCTGCGTCTGGGCACTTCATCTGCCGGATCGGTCGGCCGATGCCGGGCCTGATCAACATGCTGGGGCGGAGCAAACGGGTTTTCCAGCACGGCGGATCGGCCGGCGATGGGTTCTCGCGGCCGGGCGGAATCGTCGGGCCTGGAGTTTTTCATGGACAGCTGTCAATTTGGCAACGTTGGTGAGCTCTCTTCAGCATACCGAATCCCTGAGTAGGAATGCCCACTTTGCCCGCGGAAACTTACTTGCGACGGCTCTCGCAATTTGTGGCACAGGCTTTGCATTACGGCACCCAAATCAAAACTCTCTGCCAGTCTGACCGCTTGGACTGCGCAGTTAAGACGGTCCTGCTGCACGAGACCTTCAGCCTTCCCGGTTGGTGGCAAGTGAGCAGGAGCCGCATAAAGCCGGCTGAACAAGACAAACTTCACCCATTCAATCAGAAGTCCCGATCCACATTGGAGGATTTTGAACGTGGCAAAGCAGATGGTATTTAATGACGACGCCCGACAGCCACTGATGGCTGGCGTCTCGAAGTTGGCCCGTGCCGTTCGTAGTACGCTGGGGCCCCGCGGTCGAAACGCAGTCCTGGACAAGGGCTGGGGATCTCCCAAGGTGACCAAGGACGGAGTGACGGTGGCCGAAGACATCGATCTGGACGATCCCTTCGAGAATTTGGGCGCTCAGTTGGTCAAGGAAGCGGCTAGCAAGACCAATGATGTGGCCGGGGATGGAACCACGACGGCGACGGTGTTGTCGGAAGCCATCTTCCGTGAAGGGCTCAAGATGGTCGCCGCGGGCGCTGACCCGATGGCGCTTTCACGTGGCATTGCCAAAGCCGTCGAGGCGGTGAGCCAAATGCTGGTCAAAATGTCCATCAAGATCGACGAGAAGAGCAAGAAGGAAATCAAGCAGGTTGCCACGATTGCCGGGAACAATGACCCTGGCATTGGCGACGTGTTGGCAGACGCGTTCCTTAAAGTCGGCAAAGACGGTGTGATCACGGTCGAGGAAGGCCGTAGCAGCGAAACCACGGTGGAAGTCGTCGAGGGTATGCAGTTTGATCGTGGTTTTCTCTCTCCGCATTTCGTCACCAATGCCGACAATGTGTCGGTTGAGCTGGAGAACTGCCACATTCTGATCTTCGAAGAAAAGATCAGCTCCAATAAGAAGCTCATCCCGCTGTTGGAGGCGGCCAGTAAGGCCAAGAAGCCGTTGCTGATCATCGCCGAAGACGTCGAGGGTGAGGCTTTGGCCACTCTGGTCGTGAACAAGATGCGAGGCATCTTGAACGTGTGTGCCGTCAAGGCGCCCGGTTACGGGGATCGCCGCAAGGCCATTATGGGTGATCTGGCAGTGCTCACCGGAGGTCAGGCCATCTTCAAAGATCTGGGTATCGACCTGGAAAGCGTCAAGCTGTCGGATCTGGGACAAGCTAAGAAAGTTCAGATCACCAGCGAAGAAACGATCCTTGTTGGCGGAGGCGGAAAGAAGGCCGACATCGAAGGTCGCGCTGCTCAGATTCGCCGTGAGATCGAAAACACCGACAGTGACTACGACCGCGAAAAGCTACAAGAACGATTGGCCAAGCTGGCCGGTGGCGTAGCTCAGATTTCAGTCGGCGCGGCCACCGAAACCGAGATGAAAGAGCGTAAGGCCCTGTTGGACGATGCCAAGGCTGCGACGCAAGCCGCCTTGCATGAAGGCATCGTGCCCGGTGGCGGTGTAGCTCTGATCCGTTGCGAGTCGGCTTTCAAGAAGCTGGACTTGGATGGCGACGAACTGATGGGGGCCAACATCATCAAGAATGTTCTGGATGGTCCGTTGCGAGCCATCGCGAACAATGCCGGATTGGACGGTGCGGTCGTGGTCAATCGAGTGCGCCAACAAAAGGGCAAGACGGAAGGCTACGATGCCAACACCGATCGGTACACCGACATGGTGGCCGCTGGCATCATCGATCCTGCGAAGGTCGTCCGGGCCGCACTGCAAAACGCATCCAGTGTGGCTTCGCTGTTGCTCACCACCGAGTCTCTGGTGACTGATATTCCAGTCGAGGAAGAGGAAGGCGGTCACGATCATCATGACCACGGCATGGGCGGTGGCATGGATCCGATGGGCGGCATGGGTGGAATGGGCGGCATGGGTGGCATGCCTGGCATGATGTAATCCCGTTCGTTGCCAGCAACAAATCACTTCTTTCAAACCAAGTATTTAGGAATAAATTCAAATGGCCAAACTAAAGATTCGTCCTCTCGATGACCGTGTTGTAGTTCAGCCCGAAGAGGCCGAAGAGACCACAGCTGGGGGCATCGTGCTGCCCGATTCCGCCCAAGAAAAGCCACAGCGCGGCACCGTCGTCGCCGTCGGTCCGGGCAAACTGCTGGACAATGGCAATCGCGGTACGTTGTCCGTCGCCGTTGGTGACGTCGTCATCTATGGCAAGTACGGCGGCAGCGATCTGGAAGTCGACGGTAGCGAAGTCAAGATCCTACGCGAGAGCGACATTCTGGCGAAAGTCTTGGCGTAGTCGTTTCGGCCGCCTGGACATTGAGAACAACATTATCATTTGCAAATAAGGATCAAACGCGTGGCTAAACAGCTCATGTTTGAAGATCACGCTCGAGCCCGCATGTTGCGAGGTGTCGAGAAACTGGCCGATGCCGTGGCAGTCACCATGGGACCCACGGGCCGTAACGTGATCATTGACAAAAGCTTTGGCGGCCCCACCGTGACCAAGGACGGTGTGACGGTTGCCAAAGAAATTGAATTGGAAGATCGCTTCGAGAACATGGGAGCCAAGTTGGTCGTCGAAGTGGCTCAAAAGACCAGTGACCTGGCCGGTGACGGTACGACCACAGCGACGGTGCTGGCCCGTTCGATCTTCAAGGAAGGTCTGCGAAACATTGTCGCTGGCAGCAATCCGGCAGCGATCCGCCGCGGTATTGAAAAGGCCGTGGATGCCGCAGTGGCCAAGCTGCAGGAGATTGGCAAGCCGGTCAGTGATCCGAAGCAAGTCGCTCATGTTGGCGCGATCAGCGCGAACAACGACATGCAGATCGGTGAGCTGCTGGCCGAAGCCCTCGAGCGCGTCGGCAAAGACGGTGTGATCACGGTTGAAGAAGGTAAGACGGCAGAAACCAACGTCGAGTACGTTGACGGGATGCAGTTTGATAAAGGTTACATTTCGCCTTACTTCATCACCGACTCGGGCAACATGACCAGCTCGTTTGATGACGCTCTGGTGCTGCTGTACGAAAAGAAGATCAGCAACATTCGCGATCTTGTGCCGGTGTTGGAAAAGGCCAGCCAAAGCGGTCGGCCGTTGATGATCATCGCTGAAGACGTGGACGCGGAAGCGTTGACGTTACTGGTGGTCAACAAACTGCGCGGCACGCTGAACGTGTGTGCGGTCAAGGCTCCAGGATTTGGCGATCGCCGCAAGGCCATGATGGGCGATATCGCCACGTTGACCGGCGGGACGTTCATCAGCGAAGACCTGGGAATCCAGCTGGAGAAGATTACGCTGGACCAACTGGGACGAGCGAAGAAGATTGTCGTCGACAAGAGCAATACGACCATCGTCGAAGGTGGCGGTGATCGCAAGGCCATCGATAAGCGGGTCGCTCAAATCCGTACTCAGATCGAGCAAACCGACAGCGAGTACGATCGCGAGAAGCTGCAAGAACGCCTGGCCAAGCTGGCCGGTGGGGTGGCAGTGGTCAGTGTCGGGGCTGAGACGGAAGCCGATATGAAGCAGAAGAAAGCCCGCGTTGAAGACGCCTTGCACGCAACCCGAGCGGCCATGGAAGAGGGCATTCTGCCCGGAGGTGGTGTGGCACTGATTCGTTGTGCTGAGGCGGTTCAGCAAGCTATGAGCAAGTGCAAGGGTGATGAGAAGGTTGGTGCCGAAATCATCCTGCGATGCTTGTCGGCTCCTCTCCGCCAGATCGCTGACAATGCCGGTATCGACGGTTCGGTGGTGGCCGATGAAGTGGACCAAAAGCCGCTTTCAACCGGTTACGACGCGAATCAAGGTAAGTACGTCGATATGCTCAAGTCCGGTATTATCGATCCTGTCAAAGTTGTTCGCACGGCGCTCGCCAATGCCGGCAGTATTGCTGGGTTGTTGCTCACCACCGAGGCGTTGGTGACGAACTTTGAAAAGGAAGACAAGCAAAAGCAGCGGGCTGAAGGAGCGGTCGCGTAAGCGTGGCTTGCACAAACGATCGGCTCGGTTCGATCAGGCTGCGATCCTGTACCCCGTAGGCTCGGTCTGACCGTACGGGTTACTTGGACGGACCTGCAAGGCCACTCTCGAATGAGGGTGGCCTTTTTGCGAGGTCGGCCTTTTGTGATGGCCCTGCCGCCCTGTGACGGGGTCGTGATGTGCCAGCGTTGCAGTATCGTGGCAAGTCCCGATCGCGGGACACGCAGCACGACGACCAGCGTGTCTCCGATCGAATCCATTCCACTTCAAGGTGCCGGTAGCATGGCAGCCACCAAGCGAGACTACTACGAAGTCCTGGGCGTTGATCGCGCCGTCGGTGCAGACGAGTTGTCTCGCGCGTATCGCAAGTTGGCTATTAAGTACCATCCCGACAGCAATCGGGATGACGAGGACGCAATCGCTAAGTTCAAGGAGGCCGCCGAAGCGTATGAAGTCCTGAGCGATCAGCAAAAGCGCGCTCGCTACGACCAATACGGACACGCGGGCGTTGACGGGCAAGCAGGTGGGTTTCACGATGTCGGAGACATTTTCGAAGCCTTCGGAGACATCTTTGGCGGGACGATTTTCGAGGACTTTTTCGGTGGTGGCCGCGCGAGATCGCGGGTGCGCCGTGGGGCCGATGTCCGCTGCGACGTCACTTTGGATCTGGAGGAAGCGGCGACCGGCGTGCGCAAGCAGGTATCGCTGACCCGCCACGAAGCTTGCCTGGAATGCTCCGGTACCGGAGCAGCCCCTGGATCGGAGCCCCAAATCTGTGCTCGCTGCAGAGGCCAGGGGCAGATCGTCCAAGCGACGGGAATCTTGCGTGTGCAGACGACCTGTCCCCAGTGCCGTGGGTTGGGGAAGATCATCACGGCGCCCTGCGCTAGTTGCGACGGTTCCGGTGCCCAACCCAAGGAGGTGTTGTTGGACGTGGCCATCCCCGCAGGGGTAGACGATGGCATGCGCGTGCGGCTGGCCGAGGAAGGTCAAGCCAGTCCCGATGGCGGGCCAGCGGGTGATGCCTACTGCTTTATCCGTGTTCGAGAACACCGCATCTTTCGACGCGAGGGAAGCGATCTGATCATCCAAGTGCCGCTGAGCTATTCGCAAGCCGTGTTGGGGACGGAAATCGAAATTCCGACGCTCACCGGCAAGCAATCTGTTTCCATTCCACGGGGAACGCAAAGTGGTGAGGTGTTTCAGATGCGGGGGCACGGCATGCCTGACCCTCGCAGCGGCGTTAAAGGTGACTTGTTAGTGCATACGTTTGTTGAAATACCCAAGCGGGTGGATGCTCAGCAAGAAGAACTGTTGAGGCAATTGGCTGAGCTGGATGATGAGCATGTGACGCCTCATCGCAAGTCGTTTCTCGAACGAGTATTTGACTACTTTCGATCGGAAGATCACCAAGTGAGTGATGCCGCACAGGAGTAATGGGAGAACATGCAAGCAAAAGACCCTGCTGATACGACTCAAGACGCATCGGACGACCCGATCGAGCTCGATCACGCCACGGAGCACGATCAGGCTCTGGAGAACGCGATGGAAACCGGCGAGACGACTCCTGAACTGACCGTCGACGAGCGGGTGGCTGAATCCGAGCGCGAGGTGCTGCGCGCCAAAGCGGAGTTGGAGAATTTTCGCAAGCGGATGCAACGTGAGTCCGAGCAGCAACTCAAGTACTCAAAACTGCCTTTGGTGCGTGACCTGTTGGAGGTCGTCGACAACCTGGGGCGGGCCATCGATGCAGCCGGCGAAGAAGGAGCTGCAATTCAGGCATTGCGCGAAGGTGTCGAGATGGTCAGTCAACAATTGGGGCAAACGTTGGCCAAGCACGGTTGCCAACCCATTGCCGCGCTAGGCACGGAATTTGACCCCAATATCCACGAGGCCATCTCGCAAATGCCCAGTTCGGAGATTCCGGCGGGAGCCGTGATGCAAGATGTAGCCACCGGTTACTTGCTGCACGATCGCGTGGTGCGTCCCAGCCAGGTTATCGTCAGCACCGGACCGGCGGATGCCGGCGCTTCGCCATCTGGAGCGGAAGCGACCCAGTCCGATGCGTCTAGCGAACCCGCCGAGGAAGCCGAATGAGCCATATCAGCTGACACGTAGCAAATCAGCGGTCAGACCCAGCGGAGATTTGGAAGAAAGAAGACACGACCATGCCAACCTATGACTACGAGTGCGATGCCTGTGACTACAAATTCGAACTCTATCAGGGAATCAACGACGCCAAGAAACGTAAGTGTCCCAAGTGCGGCAAACTAAAGCTTCGGCGACTTTTGGGTACCGGTGCGGCAGTCGTCTTTAAGGGGTCTGGGTTTTACCAAACCGACTACCGCAGTGAGTCTTACAATAAGGCTAAAGCGGCTGATAAACCCAGTGATAGTTCGGGGGATTCGAAATCCAAAACGTCGAGCGAAAAATCTAAGTCTGACGCTAGCAGCTCTTCGAAGTCGTCTACCAAGAAGTCGGCAGACTAGTGCGAGTCGCACGGACAGTTGGCCTGCTTCATCAACGCAGTAGTTGCTCATTCCCTCGAAACAGGCCACATCAAAAGTAGAATGCTCTAGTCATAACGCAATTCAGTGGTAACCCACTGATCCGGTTATCCTGGAGTTGAATCGCTCTCCCGTCGCAGTAACACAAGCTTATGAACCAACAACTGCTGCACCAGCAGTACGACAACGGCCTGGTGTTGCTCGGCGAGCACATGCCCTGGCTCAAGTCGGCCGCGTTTTCTTTCCTATTGCCGGCCGGCACCTGTTACGAACCATCGGGGCTGGATGGTTTGGCCGGCATGACCAGCGAGATGGCGCAGCGTGGATGCGGCGAACTGGACAGCCGCGCGTTTTGGGAACGGCTTGACCAATTGGGTGTCGAACGCAGCAGCGCCATCACGACCAGTCACAGTTCATTCAGCTGTGCGATGCCCAGTGAAGTCCTGAGCGATGTCCTCGAATTGTATGGCAATTTGGTCCAGCGGCCCCATTTGCCGGAAGCTCAGCTTAATGACGCGCGGCTGCTGGGCATGCAAGACTTGCGGGCCTTGGACGACGAGCCCTCTCATCGTTGTTTCAGCGAATTAAAGCGGTTTCGCTACCCTCTACCCTTTGGTCGCATCTCTCAAGGGACGCGCGAGGGGCTGGAATCAATCCAGCACGCCGACGTGCAGGAGTTTTTCCAGCGGCACTATCAGCCGCAAGGCAGTATTTTGGCGGTTGCTGGCCGGTTTGACTGGGACGAGGTTTGCGCGCAAGTGCAGGCCTGTCTGGGGAGTTGGCGTGGACGAGACGTAGCCGCCCTGCCTCAGCTCAGGCCGCACTATGGGAGCCGTCACGTCGATCACGCTTCCAGCCAAACTCACTTGGCGCTGGCCTACGACTGCGCACCCTACGAGAGCCCGGACTACTACGAGGCGAGAGCTCTCGTCGGTGTGCTGAGCGACGGCATGAGTTCGCGGTTGTTTTCCGAAGTGCGCGAAAAGCGTGGCTTGGTCTATTCCGTGTTTGCGACTTGTTTCTCGCTAGCCGGCCAGGGCAGCGTGTTGTGTTATGCGGGCACAACCACCAACCGGGCTGAAGAGACGTTACAAGTGTTGCTGGAGACAATTCACTCGTTGCGTGATGGAATCACCGACGACGAGCTCGGTCGCCTGAAGAATCGCATCAAGAGTTCGTTGGTGTTTGAGCAAGAGTCCTCGGCCGCCCGCAGCAGCCAGATTGCCAGCGACTGGTTTTTTCTCGGACGCGTACCCAACCGGCAAGAGGTATGTGACCGCGTGGACTCGCTAACTTGCGACAGCCTATTGGGACATTTTTTGAGCCATCTCCCCAAGAATTTTTCATTAGTTACCGTTGGTTCGCAACCGTTGGAGGTCTCTGGTGCAATTGATAACACATTCGGCCAATGATGGGCCCGAAATCGTGGTCTTGCAGGACCCTAGCGCGTTCACGGCGACCTTTGGCTGGTTTGTGAAAACCGGTGCCCGCGACGAACGCCCCGAGGTAGCCGGAGTGAGCCACTTTCTCGAACATATGGTCTTCAAAGGGACGGAGCGTCGCACGGCCGAAGACGTTAATCGCGAACTGGATCATCTGGGCGCGCAATCCAACGCGTTTACGTCGGAGGACTCGACGGTCTTTTACGCGTCGGTGTTGCCGGAGTGCCAGCATCAAGCGGTTGATTTGCTGACCGATTTGATGCAGCCGTTGCTGCGCGAAGAGGACTTCGAAATGGAGCGGCAGGTTATTCTGGAGGAGATCGCCATGTACGATGATCAGCCTCCCTATGGTGCATTTGAACGGGCAGCTGAGTTATTCTATGGCGAGCATCCATTGGCCACCCGAGTGTTGGGGACAACGGAGACCGTAGCCGACATGTTGGCGCCTCAGATGCAAGAATATCATCGTCAGCGCTACACGAAAGACAACATGTTCCTGGTAGCCAGCGGTAACGTGGATGTTCCGCGCCTGCATGATTATGTGGCCGAGCAAACGGCGAGTTGGCCGGTAGCAGCACAGTCCAGGCCGGCTCCATCGCCGAAGTTCAGCCAAGGCTACGAATTAATTGAACGCGATCTGGTGCATCAACACTACACGGTTCAATTGTGGCCGGGCATGGGGTGCAATGATCCGGACCGGTACGCATTGCGGATGCTGTGCTCCATTTTGGCGGACGACTCAGGCAGCCGGCTGTTTTGGGAACTGATTGACACTGGCAAAGCGGAGACAGCCACGCTGTGGCCACAGTTGTTCGATGACTGCGGATGCTTGCTAGGGTATCTGTGTTGCGCGCCCGAAGACGCGGATGAAAACGCGGACATCTGGCGGAGTGTATTGACGCAGACGTTGCGCGAGGGAGTGAGCGAAAAAGAGCTTTCGCTGGCACGCAACAAGATCTCCAGCAGCCTGATTCTATCGGACGAACGGCCTGGCAATCGTTTGTTTGCCCTGGGCCAAACTTGGATGAACCGACGGAACTACGAACCTCTGGACGTGGTCCTAGGCAAGTACCAGGATGTCACGACCGACGACGTATTGCGAGCAGCCGAACGCACGTTGAACGTCGATCCTGTGACGGTCAAAGTCGTCGGGGCACAAGATTAGCGCGATTCGCTCTAATGCAGGAAGTTCTTTCGCAACTTGGCCAGTTCAGCCAGGATCGGCTTGGCTTGGCCCTGGGCGTTCCACAGACCGTGCCCTGGTTGGTGGGCAGGCCGTTCATCGTTCAATCCATTCCAAATGATCGCGTGAACCGAAGGCTTGGACATTAGTAGACGGATGATCGTATCTGGCTGAAATTGGGCCGCCGATGTCTGAGCTGTCGCTGGTGGTGGCATTTTCCATTGAGACACTCGGGATGAATCGGCGCTGGCGGTTGGTGGATTCGTCGGGTGCGACGTTGGACTGCTCAGGATGACCATGATTGGTAGGCCCAGCATCGACCAACGATCGATCAGGCGGCTGACTTCGGTCGGATCACGAGGGAAGCTTCCGCCGGGCCAACTGTCAAAGTTCATTTCCAAGGCCAGGCCACTGAGTCCTAGATCTGCCCGGATCAGGGCGTCCGCAAAATGGAGTGGTGAAATCCCATGGTCTTTGTCACGCAGGTATTCACTCCAGGGTTGATCGATGGTCAGCAGCACCGGACTGCGCTGGTCGGCACGACGCACTGTTTCGATGAGTGACACTGCCATCCGCAAGATTTCTTCGTCCGTCCATGCCATGTCGCCCGGTACATTCAGTCCCGCAGCACAGTTCCACAAATGAGCTTTGCCCAAGTAGCGTTCGACGGTAACCCGGGCGTGTTCGCAAGCCGTTTGTAGGATGCTCTCAAAACCCTGCTCGAGCAGCACCATCCATTGCGGCAGGCGACCGCGGCGAAAATCGACTAGGGGGCCAACGCAAATCTTGTGATCCGACTGTTCGGCCCAGGAAACTTGAGCGTCGAACGCCGCGTACTGCTTGGCGCCCGACTCGGATTCAACGGTACCCAAGTCGGCGGGCAGTGACACGAGATTAAAAGCGGTGTTGATGGCATCACCGACGCTTGGCAGCGAAGCGTCGGCGTCCACACGCGCACCTAGCAATGTCGCCAGACGCCCCTCGTTGTTTCGCCTCGCGTCCAGCGCTTGCGCACTAAACGCTTCGCTCAATGCTACGGACGCTTCGACGGCCTGATCAATGGCTGCCTGAGCTCGCAGCTGTTGGCTGTCGGATTGGCCGCCAGAGGTGAGTGAGTGTAGGAGCTCGCAAAGTGAAGATTCCGCCAATGCGAAAAAGTCGTCGGGCAACTTCAGACCAATCCGCTGCCATTCGGCGGTTTGAGCCTTCAAGCGGTAGACGGTACCCCGCGCCAGTTCGACCACCAGGGAATACGGTTCGTCACTGATCCGTAAACTGGTGGTGCACAGACATAAGTTGCCCATGCAGGCAGTGGGCCAGACGATGTTCAGCTTGCCTGACTCCTCAATCTCCCGTCCGATGCTAAACTGTTGCCCGTCGAACGAATGGTGGCAGAGCCAGGGGATCCCCTCGATTCCCGTGATGTAGGCGGTCTCCCAAATTCGAGGATCGTAATCCTCGACGTTAGGAACCGAAAATCGCAGGTCACCCATTCCGTATTGGCTTTCAACTTGTCCGATGAAGGGGGCCGGTCATCCAATATCAACAGCTTCGACTTCGCAGGCGTGGGCCTGGAAACAGCGTGGACCTCGGTAACTCGGCAGGCGAGAATCTACCCCATTAGTATTGATCGTTCAATCAACCGTTGTGATTAAGTCTTTACCACCGGGGAAGCTTGTTAATTGGCCGGAAAGCAAACAGATACCGGAATCGTCTCCATGCCCAGCTCGTCCACGGTTCTGTCGACCTCACTGCCCTACCCTCGCCGCAGTGGTAAGGTTCGCGATGTATACGATCTCGGTGATCGCCTACTGATCATCAGCACGGATCGCATTAGTGCGTTCGACTGGATCCTGCCGTCCGGCATTCCCGGAAAAGGCGCGGTGCTGACCCAACTCAGTGAGTTTTGGTTTGAGTTTGTGGACGTGCCGCATCATTTGAAGAGTACCCGGTTGCCCAATGATCTGGATTTGGGTGAGATGACGGCTGACCAGCTAGATCAGCGTTGCATGGTCGCCAAGAAAGCCCAGGTCATTCCTTTTGAATGCGTGGTACGTGGCTATTTAGAGGGTTCCGGATGGCGCGAGTATCAGCAGACCGGACAAGTATGCGGCATCCAGCTACCCGCCGGATTGCAGCAATGTTCGGCTCTGCCTGAACCCATCTTTACTCCGGCCACGAAAGCCGCGGAAGGTCACGATATCAATGTGTCCTTCGAGACCATGGCGGCCGAACTGGGTATGGATACGGCGAGTCGGCTGAGAGAGCTCAGTTTGCAGGTCTATCAGGCAGGTGCCGCACTGGCTAGAGAGAGAGGTATCATCATTGCGGACACCAAGTTCGAATGGGGGTGGCAGGACGGTCAGCTGCTGTTGATCGACGAGGTGCTAACTCCGGACAGTTCGAGATTCTGGCCAGCGGACGTCTATGCTCCGGGACAACCGCAACCATCGTTGGACAAGCAGTTCGTGCGCGAATGGCTGGCTGACAGCGGCTGGGACCGCAATAGCCCACCGCCGGCGCTGCCGGAGGAAATCGTTCAGCAAACGAGCCTCAAGTACAGCTCGGTGTTTGAGCAGCTGACCGGCCGCGCGCTGAGTCAAGCGTAGCACTTGTGCCAGTTTCTTTGTGTCCTTTCCTGTGAGTAATTCAGTTTGGAATCCAACTCGACGTCCGCCGATTCAGCCACGGAAAGCAAACCGCCACAGCGGGCGGCCTTGGTGTTCATTTTTGTGACGATCGTGCTGGACGTACTGTCTTTGGGAGTCACGATACCAGTGGCTCCCAAGCTGATCGAAGGCATGATCTTCCAGCAAACGGTCAGTACCGAAGTGGCCCAGTTGACGCGTACGGCCGATCGCGCGTCACAGGTTATCGAGTTGCGACGGGCTAGCTTGGATGAGACGCAGGCCCGGCAACAATTGATGGATCGTTTGGCCGTGGACGCCGAGGGAGCCGGGCAACTGTTGGCGGTTCCGCTGGATAACATCACCGCCAGAGCGTCCGATTTTGTGGGCCTGTTTGGAACCGTCTGGGCGCTGATGCAGTTTGTGTTTGCGCCGATCTTGGGTGCGCTGTCCGACCGATTCGGCCGGCGCAAGATTATCCTGCTGTCCTGCCTCGGACTGGGACTGGATTACGTGCTAATGGCACTGGCTCCCAACTTGATCTGGCTGTTCTTAGGCAGAGTCTTGTCTGGGATTACCGCGGCCAGCTTCTCGACGGCTGGAGCCTACATAGCTGACGTGACGCCGCCCGAAAAGCGAGCCGCCAGTTACGGGCTGTTTGGCGCCGCCTGGGGATTCGGTTTTGTGGTAGGTCCAGCTGTTGGTGGTTTGCTGGGTGAGGCTGGACTGCGAATCCCCTTTTGGACGGCCGCCGTGTTGGCACTGACAAATGTGGCCTACGGCTTCTTTATCTTGCCCGAGTCTTTGTCCGTCTCCAATCGCTCGAAATTCAGCTGGCGCAAGGCCAATCCCGTTGGCTCGCTGAAGCTGTTGCGGTCGCATCCCGAGTTGTTGGGACTGGCTACTGTGTTGCTGATTTACCAGCTGGCGCATCAGGTCTTCCCCAGCGTGTTTGTGCTGTACGCCGGCTATCGCTACAGCTGGGGAGCCCGCGCCGTGGGGCTGACGTTGATGGTCGTTGGGTTGGTCAGTGTGGTGATGCAAGGATATGTGGTACGCAAGACGGCCAGCTGGTTGGGCGAAAAGAGAATGCTCTTCATCGCCCTGTTTTTTGGTGCTGTGGGTTACTGCGTCTATGGTGTCGCCAATTCCGGGTGGGTGTTCTGCAGCGCCATTCCAGTTTTTGCTTTGGTCGGTTACTTTTCGCCGGCCATGCAGAGTTTGATGACGCGTCGGGTGGGTCCGTCCGAGCAAGGGCAATTGCAAGGAGCCAACAGTTCATTAATGGGTATCGCGGGAATGGTCGGGCCCATCATGTTCACGTCGATTTTCGCTTGGGCCATCCGCGACGATCGCCAGCAGCAGTTGCCCGGAGCGCCGTTTCTCGTTGCGACGGCGTTGCACGTCGTGGCCATCGCAGTGGCCTGGTGGGTGCTGCGGCGCGCGAAGCCAGAGCCGAGTGACGAGCTGCCACTCGCTGCCGAGGAAACGCCTAGGCAGGATGCGAACACGATTCTCGAATAGCGCGCAACTCGCCCGTCGAACGTGGAACAGCATACACTCGCGAGCATCTCGGGACGCCGACTCGCAAATTCTGCCTCCAGCTGTAAGGCGGACGTTCCGAATCGCGTCCTAGTTTATGTAGCCTGAATTTAATGACCTTGGCCTACACGAAACGGTGAGCCCCGATGCCCGACGATCCAGCCCAGCTGCCAAGTTCGAAGCCGCAACCAGACGCAAACCCGTTCACGTCGCCGAACGTCGATGGGCTAGGCACAGAAGCGCCGATCACAGATGCATCAGCGCCGGTAGAGAGCTCAACCAGCCACGGCAAGTGGATCCGATTCGGTGTGCTCGGTCTGTTGGTGGTGGCGGTGGCTTTCGCGTATTGGCGTTTTGGAGACACCCTGTCGCTGGAAAATTTGGCGCGGCAAGAGACGCAGTTGCGTGCCTTCCAGGCGCAGCATCCATGGCTGGTCTATGGCTTGGCCTTTCTGGTCTATGCCTTGGCCACTGGGCTGTCACTGCCCGGCGCAACCGTACTGACGTTGGCCTACGGCTGGTATTTTGGCTGGGCACGCGGAGTGGTGTTGGTCAGTTTCGCGTCGACCACGGGCGCAACGCTGGCTTTTCTGCTGAGCCGATTTTTGTTTCGGGACGCGATACAGGCCAGGTTTGGTGAGCGGCTGCGGAGCTTTAATGAATCCTTGGAACGCGAAGGGCCCTTCTTCTTATTTATGTTGCGGCTTATTCCCGCCGTACCTTTCTTCGTTATTAACGCCGTGATGGGGCTCACGCCGCTCAAGACGCGCACCTTTTGGTGGGTGAGCCAGTTGGGAATGTTTGCGGGCACGTTAGTGTACGTGTACGCCGGATCCAGTGTGCCCAATCTGCAGACGTTAGCCGATCAAGGAATTGGCGCGGTCTTCTCGCCCACGCAAATGGCGCAGATCATCGGTGCGTTCGTGTTGCTGGGGACGTTTCCGTTGCTGGCGCGGTGGGTCATCAAACGCGTCCATCCGCGTTTGCCGGCGGCCGGGACAACAGAATGAGCAATGGACTTTCCGTGGGCTACCCGTCCGTGCAGTTCGCACAACCAGAGTGTTGGAGTTTGCCTTATCGGTTATGCCTCTGTTTGATGGTCAACGCCTGGTTGATCTCCTGATGTCCTCAACCACTTCGAGATGCTGTCATGCCTCCTGATTTCAAACCGCTGAATCCCTACGACGTCCACAATCAACAGCTGCACAACCAAGTGCATCCACCGACCTGGACCAACCCAGAGCCAAACCAGCCGTATCATCTCGTGGTGATCGGTGCTGGTACGGCAGGTTTGGTAACAGCCGCTGGGGCCGCCGGTTTAGGTGCGCGGGTGGCGCTGATCGAAAGGGAATTGATGGGAGGAGACTGCCTCAACGTGGGTTGTGTTCCCTCGAAGGCTATTCTGCGATCGGCGCGTGTGGCCGCCTCCATCCGCCAAGCGGAACAGTTCGGTTTGTCCGCCGGTGCGCCCCAGGTCGATTTTGGTCGGACCATGGAGCGCATGCGGCGCTTGCGGGCCGACATCAGTCCCAACGACTCCGCACAACGGTTCAGTCAGTTGGGTGTGGACGTCTATTTCGGCCAAGGTGCATTTGAAAGCGACGGTGTGCTGCGGGTAGATGCCGCAGGTGGTCAGGAGCGGCAGCTGCAGTTCAAAAAGGCGGTCATAGCTTCCGGAGCACGGGCTGCCGCACCCCCGATACCAGGACTGGATGCGGTCGACTATTTGACCAATGAGACGCTGTTTTCGCTGACGGAATTGCCCAGCTCACTGATCGTGCTCGGCAGCGGACCGATCGGCTGTGAAATGGCTCAAGCGTTTGCCCGGTTGGGTTGCCAAGTCACATTGCTGGAGCGGCAAGATCGGATCATGACCCGGGAAGATCCCGCTGCGGCGGCAATTGTGCATCGTCAAATGCAGGCGGATGGAGTTCGGATCATCCTCAATTGCGGCGATCTGCGAGTTGACGACGAAGTGGCCGGACGGGTGCGGGTACACGTTGAACACGGCGAGGGTTCCGCCGTATGTGAGGCGGAGCGGCTGCTAGTCGCCGTGGGACGCGCGCCGAATATCGAAGATCTTCAACTGGACAATGTGAACGTTCACGTTGAGCGACGCGGAGTCGTGGTGAATGACTTTTTGCAAACCACCAACCCGCGTATCTATGCCGCGGGCGACGTGTGTTCGGCCTACAAGTTCACACATGCCGCCGATTTTCAGGCGCGAATCGTTATTCAAAACACTCTGTTCGCGCTGGGGCCCTTCGGTCGGAAGCGTGCTAGCGACCTGGTGATTCCTTGGGCTACCTACACGTCGCCCGAGGTGGCGCACGTGGGCTTGTATGCCCACGAAGCCCAGTCCCAAGGCGTGGAAATTGACACCTACCAGCAGGACTTGGCGGACGTCGATCGCGCGATCCTGGATGGCGAGACAGAGGGCTTCGTCAAAGTTTACACGAAACGGGGAACGGACACCATCGTCGGTGCCACGATTGTGGCTGAGCACGCGGGTGACATGATTTCAGAATTGACATTGGCGATCCGCAATCGCGTGGGCTTGTCTCAGATAGCCGCTACCATTCATCCCTATCCCACCCAGGCCGATGCCATTCGAAAACTGGGGGACCAGTACAACCGAACGAAACTGACACCCCGCGCGCAATCCATGCTGAATTGGTTACGGCGCATTAACGTCGGAAGCTAGAGTAGCACAACCACTGCGTTGATGACGCAGGCCAGATGTGCGTGCGACTCGCACTAACTTCGTGCTTGGTTTTCGCCGGATGATTGCATCAGCGGCTGACACCAAAGATTGCGTGGTCAGGCGGCGGCAATGGCTGCCTGAACGGCTTTCCCCATATCCGCGGGCGACTGCGCGACGTGGATACCCGCCGCCTCCAATGCCGCTTGCTTCTCACTGGCAGTCCCTTTGCCGCCGGAGATGATGGCGCCCGCGTGTCCCATACGTTTGCCAGGAGGTGCTGTCGCCCCGGCGATGAACGCGGCCACCGGTTTGGTCACGTGTTCTTTGACAAAAGCAGCGGCCCTTTCCTCGGCGTCGCCACCAATTTCGCCGATCATCAAGATGGCTTCCGTTTGGTCGTCTTGCTCGTACAGTTTGAGCAGATCGATGTACGACGTGCCCACGATTGGATCACCACCCAAGCCTACGCACGTCGATTGGCCCAACTCCAGGTTGCTGGTTTGCCATACAGCTTCATACGTCAGAGTGCCGCTACGGCTGATGATGCCAATTTTCCCCGGGTTGTGAATGTAACCTGGCATGATGCCAATCTTGCACTCGCCGGGTGTAATCAGGCCTGGGCAATTGGGGCCGATCAGTACCGATTCGCTGGCACGAACGCGCCGATAGACTTCCACCATGTCCATGACCGGCACGCCTTCGGTGATGGCGGCGATCGTCTGGATTCCTGCATCGACTGCTTCCAGGATGGCGTCCGCCGCAAACGGAGGTGGAACAAAGATCATGGTGGCATCGGCGCCGGTTTGCTGCACGGCTTCTTGGACGGTGTCGAACACTGGCAAATCGCACGCCGTTTGACCGCCTTTGCCCGGAGTCACACCGCCGACCATTTGAGTACCGTACTCCGCGCAGCCCAAGGTGTGGAACGTTCCCGCGCTGCCGGTGATGCCTTGGCAAATAACGCGTGTCTCTTTGTTGATCAAAATGCTCATGAAACAGTTCTATTGGCGTTGAGTTGTTACGAACGTATGAGATGGATTGCGGTCGATTATCCTGCGACGGCGGCCACTACCTTCTTCGCGGCGTCGGTGAGATCGTCGGCGGTGGTCATGGCCAACCCGCTTTCGGCCAACATCTTCTTGCCCTCCTCGACTTCCGTGCCTTCGAGACGGACCACCAAGGGAATTTGAATCCCGATCTGTTTGGACGCCTCGATGATAGCGGCGGCAATCGTTGTGCAGCGGGCGATGCCACCGAAGATGTTGACTAACACGGCTTTCACATTCTTGTCCGACAGAATGATGTTGAAAGCCTCGACAACTTGTTCGGTCGTCGCACCGCCACCCACGTCCAAGAAATTGGCGGGCTCTCCGCCGTGGTACTTGATGATGTCCATCGTCGACATGGCCAATCCGGCACCGTTGACCAGGCAACCGATCGTGCCGTCCAGTTTGACGTAGGACAATCCAGCGTCACTGGCCTTCACCTCTGTCGGTTCTTCCTCGCTGAGGTCGCGCAGTTCGCTCAATTCGGGATGACGAAACAGTGCGTTTTCGTCGAAGCTAATCTTGGCATCCAAGGCCAGCATGTCGCCGGACTGGCTGATTACCAGTGGGTTCACCTCCGCCATCGAGCAATCCAAATCGACGAACAGCTTGCAGAGGCTGCGCATGAACTTATCCGCGGAGCGGACGGTTTTGCCAGTGATTTCTAGCTGGTGGCACAGCTTCCGCACTTGATAACTGTGCAGGCCGATTTTCGGATGGAAGTGTTCACGGAAGATCTTTTCGGGCGTTTCGGCGGCAACCTTTTCAATCTCGACACCGCCTTCGCTGCTCACCATCAACACCGGCAGTGAGGTGCTGCGGTCCAGCACGATGCCCAAGTACAGTTCCCGGGCGATATCGCAACCCGCTTCGACCAGAACTTGATTGACTTTGGCACCCTCGGCTCCGGTTTGCAGGGTTACCAAGTGATTGCCGAGTAGGTTTTCGGCGATGCGGGAGGTTTCGTCTGCTGACCGTGCCAATTGGACGCCGCGCTGGTCGGGCAGTTCTTTCAATGTGCCTTTGCCCCGTCCGCCCGCATGGATCTGTGCCTTGACGACCGCCAGTTCACCCCCCAACTGCTCGAAAGCGGCGGCGGCCTCCGATGGACTGCGTGCCACATGACTGTCCAAAACGGGAACGCCCGCGTCGCGAAACAGTTGCTTGCCCTGATACTCGTGAATCTTCATCGCGGCCCCGGTCCGGAGAAAAGTGTCCTGGAACAATTGGGCACCAGCCGCCAAGATCGTTAGTAAGAATCGACCCAGTCGCCGCTGTCGTCGTTTGCTGCCAAACGACGCACGTGCCCGCAGGCAGAATTATAGGGTCAGGGCGCAAGGCTAAGAAGTAGCCTGCGGCAGAGGCTCAATCTTGGAAATTGAGATTGTCGATACCTAGCCGTTTCATTTTTTTGTACAGCGTGGTTCGGTTGATACCCAACTGATTCGCGGTCAGGTTACGGCTGAAGCTGTTGGCTCGCAGGACGTCCAAAATGATCTGCCGTTCGGGGCCTTCCAAGGCCTCGCGTAGAGTTTGATCGGGGCCGATGGTAAAGTTGGCTCGGCGCTGTGCCTGGTGCTGCCCCAGTACGGCGGGAGGCAGCATTTCCACACCGATCCGTGGCTGTTTGGTGAGCAGCACCGCGCGCTGAACCACGTTTTCCAATTCGCGAATATTGCCTGGCCAGTTGTAGCTGACCATCGCGTCCAACGCATCTTGGTCGAAGCCTTCGATTTCTTTGTTGACGTCTGGCAGCGTCTTCTGAAGAAAGTGTTCGACGAGCAAAGGAATGTCCGCCGACCGTTCCCGCAGGGCTGGTAATTCCAAATGGATGACGTTGATGCGGTAGAACAGGTCTTGCCGAAAGCGACCTTCCTGAACGGCTTGTTCCAAGTCTTCGTTGGTAGCCAGAATACAGCGCGTATCGACGGAAATGGTGGTATTGTCTCCCACGGCCTCGAACTGGAATTCCTGCAAGACGCGCAACAGTTTGATCTGCATTGCGGTGGACGCGGTACCAATTTCGTCCAAGAAGATCGTACCGAGGTCGGCGTGCTGGAATTTGCCGACTTTGGCTGTGTTTGCGCCCGTGAAGGCTCCGGCCGCATGTCCGAACAGTTCGCTTTCCAGCAAGTTGTCAGGTAGAGCCCCACAAGCGACTTCGACAAACGGTCCGTCCATGCGCTGGCTGCGGGCGTGGATCGCGCGAGCGATCATGGATTTGCCCGTGCCATTTTCGCCGGTGATCAGGACCGTGGCACGGGTGTCCGCGATACTGTCGATGACGTCAAAGATCCGCATCATCCGCGGATCGTGGCTCAGGATATTCTCCAAGCCGATGCGGCGGTCGAGCTCCGATTTCAGACGCCGATTCTCGCGTTCAATCTTACGCTGGTCCAGCGCTCGCTGTAGCGACGTCAGGAGCTCCTGGTCGATAATTGGCTTGGTCAGCAAATCGAAGGCGCCGGCTCCAA
>JANQOL010000154.1 GCA_028289675.1 Pirellulaceae bacterium | reverse complement strand
ACGCCCCGGCGACACGGCGGCTTGACACCAGCTGACATGGAACAAAATCGTTCGATGCCACGGTGACAGTCGTCGTAGCACAACCAGTTTGCCATGGACAGCAAGTCGTTATTCACCGTCGCGAGCGGCCAGCTACGAAGCTCCGTTCTAGTGCACTATAATTCACGCGCGAACAGGCGTCCTCAATGTGACGTGGGTGGCGTTTGAGGAATTACGAGCGGTCCAGTGGTATGGAGTAAGTGATGACGATTACTTGGCAAGAGTTAGGAGACGCTTGGTTGGTCCGCGATCCTCAAATGGCCTTGGGCTGGCGGACGAACGAAAGTCGTCAAACAGGCGGGACCAGTCCCTTGCAAGACTACTTGCAGATGCAGCTGGCCGTTTCCGGACTGGCGGACCCGCCAACCGACAGTCACGACGGTCGGCAAGAGTCGCTCTGGACGGGAAGTCTACTCTCCAATCTAAGGGAGAAGAACCGACTGTTGGCCGAGCACCGCGCGGCAATCGATGGCCGGATCGAAAGCTTTCTCCAGGACCATTTCCAAGAGGAATCCTCCCTCGGGTCATTTACGTTGCCCTATCCAACGCTGGTCTTGGATCGGCACGGTATGGCTCGGCTGCTGAGTTTGCCCGCCGACCAGGATTCGTTTACCAACGAGTTGCTCTCCAGCTATCGAGCGCACAACGGTGTCGTGCACAATCCCCGCGCCGACCGCCGTACAACGAAAGGTACTTTTCATGTGTGCGAAGGCGGGCTTCCCATTCCGGGTGACAAGCGTGCCGTTCCCAAGCCGGTATTCGCTCGGTTGTTCCATCATGCGCTCCGACCACCGGCGGACATGATGAAGCTGCCTTACTTGGCGAACTGCCAAGGGCCAACCGAGAGCATGGTGTCTTTGCTAATTCGTCCGTTGGTTTGCCCGGCAGTCAGTGGCTACTGTCGCCATAAGACCATGGAAGTTCGTTTCTTTGCTCCAGGTGGACTCGTAAGCAACTTGGACTTTGTCGAGTCGATCTTTGGCAACGCTGGCGATCCGTTGCTACCGGAGAACGATGCAGGACTGGATGTATTGCACTGGTCCGGACACACCGGATGCGTGATCTTGGCGCCCCATTTGTGCCATTTATCCAAATACGAATTGGGCCTCCCACACTGGGACGAGGCTACCGAGCGACAACGGCGTGATGGCATGTGCTACCGCGAGCAACACGAAAAGTACAACGATGGGTCGGCCTTCAAGGTGACCTGCCGCACCGATGACGGTGTCATCGTCACGCTGATCGCGGACAACTACTTTGGCTATTGCAAGAAAGAGGTCAAAACTCAGATCAGCTACGCGGCGAATTTGCTGGGGAACGTGGAAGAGGAGCATGCGGGTGGCACGTTGGCATTTCCTAGTTGGTCCTTGGGTGATGAGTTCCAAGTCAATAGTCAGCGTTACAACGGTAGAACGTTTGCGGACGTGCAGCGTGACTACGGAGAGTTTATTGACGTCAAACCGGAGGGCTATGGAGTTGATCGCCACTGCGATCAGTTGATCTATATCCCGGAGAACGCCAAAGCCAGTCTCTACGATCAACAGATTCATTGGACCACGGGCGGCGGCCGGCAGTGTATTCCGCTGCAGCCGGATCGCGTCTACATGGCTCCCAGCGGCTACCGGCTGAAGATGGAAAAGCACCCCAAGGCGCCGTCATGGCGTCTTATTGGCACCAGCGGCGATGGGATCGTTTGTCATAAACCGTGTACGGTCAGCGGCGGAGGCAAGAGTGAAATCAGCAAGTCGCTCCGCGACTACATGCTGGGCGGCCCCATCTTCGTCAACGATCTCGATCACGACTTTGATCGCATTGATGAGATCTTTGCTAAGGACTACTCCACCCGCTGGAGGGCCGACTACGCCGAACAGCCGTCGTACGCGGATCAGCCCAGCCGGTCGGTATTGGATCCCAAACGCACGCTCGGCAGCGTCATTAAATTGCTGACACCCTCCCGTGATTACGCCGACGAGTACAACGCGTGGCTAGCGGGCATCCCTGGATACGTTTACGCGATGGCCTTCATCATTAAGCGCTTCTCCAAGCCGGAATGGCAGGGCAATTGGCGGGCTTACTTCGGAGTGGACAACGTCAACGGCGAGCCAGGTCACGAATTGAAGTATCGCAATCGAAAACTAGTGGGCATGTACCTACGAGTTGGTTTGGACGGTGAGCGGCGTTGGCAAACTTACAAGTTGCGACAGGATTTTGCGGCGGCCAACAAAGTTCAACTCGAAGACGACATTAGCGCCTCGGTGGTCGTGCCCGGCAAGTATTTACTCGGTCAAGCTGACGAGCAGCGGAGCCACAAGTTTGTAGCCAATTGTGAGTACCGACTGTTCCAGCGCCCCGACGATGCGATTCACCGGGGATTGGACAAAAAGACGGAAGAAGATATGGCTCAACTGACCAACTTCTTCTGCAACTTCGAACCCTTGGATCGCGAGACTGCTCAGGCGCTAGCGGATGATGTACTGAAGTTCAGCGATTACACGCCGCCCATGCAAAACATGTTGCACGATTCACTTCAGCAACAGGCGACTTATGTCGTCAGTTCGGCGCACCCCAGATTGGTCGACGGGAAGCCGTCCAAGAATCCCAGGTATTTGCAAGATCGTCTCGACCTGTCGGCGCCCGAAGAACGTTATTTGGCCATGCGCTCCGCTCAATTGTATCGTGGCACGCCAGCCAATGCTCCGGTGCATTTTCCCGTTGCCGCAGTCTTGTCCGGTCGCCGCAACAACCCACCGGACCGCCAGACCGGCATTCGCTCGTTGGCAGTCTACAATCCGATTCACTATCAAGAACTGCCCGAGCTATTTATGGACTACGTTTGTAGTCTGACGGGCAAGAGTCCATCCACGACGGGTGCGGGTAGCGAAGGTGCATTGACGAAAGGTCCGTTCAATGCACTATTGCCCGTACATGACTTGAACGCGGCGCTGGTTAGCATGATCCTGACCGATCTAGGCGGATTTTCAACGGCTGCGGGCTACATCGGCAGTCATCTGGAAGTTGGGCACGATATCAGTTTCCTAGTGCCCGAGCTTTGGTGTCGGCTGTCAGCATCGGAGAAGGATCCCGACTTCCTGATTCGCGAAGGCATGTTGGAAAAGATGGACGACTACGACTATGAGGGGCGGCGAATTTTGGCCAGTCGCTTGGGCTACCGAATCACCGCTCGGTTTATACGCCGGTTCTTCGGCCGGATGTTTGACAATCCTGACAAGGTCTTCGACGACCGAATTCTGTGTCCAGAAACTCAAGATGCAGATGGTTTTGCGGACGGCGTCGACCACATCGTCGAAGCTCAGCAGCGCGTCGCGCAAGGGTACTTTGACGATGGCAGTATTCAAATGGCTTGCCCGCCGCTGCAAGCGGTGTTGTCCGTGATGGCCGAGGGCTCGTGGAACGGTTTGACGATGGACGATGCTGAAGTCCGGCAGATGTTCACCCGCGAGGCCATGCTGGCTAGCGACTGGTACCGCGCGCGATTGGATGCCAAACGGGACGCGGACATCCGTCTATGGAATCGGCACCTGCACTACCTGAACAGTTATTGTTCTCAGCCGAACCATGCCGAGGTCGCTCAGCGCATGGATTTGCCGCAACGCATAAAACAAGCCGAAGAGCGGTTGGAGTTCTTCCAAACCGAAGATTACTTGCAACGTATCGAAGGTACGCTGGGTACGGATCCGGCCATTCACACCGCCACGGCTCAACCGCTGCAGCCCCAAGTGGCCAGCGTGTGAGGCGGGCACGTCCATGGACCTTGCCGTCGGTGCTTCGGCTTTGCCGCATCCGCATGCCAACGGCGCTCGATTTTTCCAAGAACTAGAACTGAAGACGTTGAGGACCGTTATGTCACGTAGTCGCTGGCTGTCGAAAGAGCGGACGAGCAAATGGAACGCGCTTTTTGGCTGTAGCCTGGTCGTGCTGTTGATCCAGCCTGCATGGTCTCAAGAATCGCCAGCAGCCGTTGGCAGCTCAGGAGAGTTGCGGCGCTACGTCGAGGCTAGCGATGATTCTTTCCACTGGGAAGTTCGCCAGCGATTGAGAGTTCGAGGATGCGAGGTGTT
>JANQOL010000146.1 GCA_028289675.1 Pirellulaceae bacterium | reverse complement strand
AGGAGTACTTTCCAGATTGGCAAGATCTGCAGTCCGCCGATCCTGAGATCTGGCCAGCCGTGGTCGACGAACCGATTTTGCAGCTGGGGCAGCTGGCTATCGATCAGCTACTGCCGGACAGCGTCAAACTGGATTCCACCGGCCCGTCATTGGAAGCGCCTGTGCTGTTCTCGCCGTTGCAAGACGAGTATCTCGTGATTGAAGCGGATCCCAATTTACCAGCGACTCAGCAACTGGTGCGAGGGCTGGTGATGCGGGCACTGACCACACTGCCCGCGGGAAAAACTCAGGTGTGTGTGATTGATCCACCAGGGCTCGGCAGAGACTTCGGCTGGCTAATGCACTTGGGTGACTTTGATCCGCAACTGGTGACGCACCGCGTTTGGACGCAGCCAGGGCATATCACCAAACAAGTCACTGCTTGGGCGCTGGCGGCCGAGGATTTTATCCAACAGTCGCTACGAAACGAGTATCAAAACATTGTGCAGTACAACTTGGATGCCGGTGCTTTGGCAGAGCCCTATCGAATCCTGGTGTGGTCGAGTCTTCCCAGCGGTTTGGACGAGCAATCTTGGAAGGCTCTGCAGAGTTTGCTGGACACTGGTGCGCGATGCGGCATCATACCGATTATTGTCGTGGACCCGAATCTCAGCTGGTCGAGTCCTGACCAACAAAGGCAGTTAATGCGCCGTGGTCTGCATTTGAAGATCGCCGAGGATGGCAAGTCGTTTACCGCGAGCTCCGGCTCATTGCACGAACTGCCCATCCAACCGGCATCGGCACCCGCTGATGAACAGGCGCAAAGCATCGTTCAGGAAGTCGGTCGCCGTGCCCTGTTGGCCAGTCGTGTCGAAGTGCCGCTGGACAGAATGGTGCCTGCACAGCCAGATCGGTGGCGAGGTGACAGCTCCAATTGTCTGGAGATTCCCATCGGCCAAAGCGGAGTGGGGCGAACACACTCGTTGAAATTGGGCATCGGCACAGCACAGCACGCGATCATTGCGGGAAAGACGGGATCGGGTAAATCCAGTCTACTACACGCCCTGCTGACGAGCGCGCTGTTGAAGTACTCGCCTGAGCGGCTGCGAGTCGTGTTGTTGGACTTCAAGAAAGGCGTCGAATTCCAAGTCTACTCAGACGCGGGTGTTCCTCACGCGGACATTATTGGAATTGAAAGCCACCGGGAATTCGGGCTCAGCGCTCTTGAATTCGTCGACAATTGCATGCAGCGCCGCGGGGAGTCCTTTCGCGGAGCCGGTGTGCAAGACTTGGCCAGCTGGAATGCCGTTCGGCCGGACGATCCCTTACCTAGAATGCTGGTCGTCATCGACGAATTCCAAGAGCTGTTCGTCGAAGATGACAAGTTGTCTGGGCAGGCCAGTCTGATTTTGGATCGAATCGTGCGCCAAGGCCGATCCTTTGGTGTCCACGCCGTCCTCAGTAGTCAGACCTTGGCTGGATCCTACTCGCTGCCGCGCACCACGCTGGGACAAATGGCCGTCCGCATCGCTTTGCAATGTGATCCGTCGGATGCGCAGATCATCTTTGCCGAGGACAATCCAGCCGCAGCTCGTCTCAAGCATCCCGGCCAAGCCGTCTACAACGATGCTGGTGGACGCATCGAAGGCAATCAACCCATGCAGATCGGCTGGCTGCCTAAGGAAAAACAAGTCGAGTGGTTCGCCGACTTTGAATCGGGCTATCAGAACTCGGATCCCAGCAGCAACCGCTTGGGCAGAACGGTGGTCTACGACGGCAACCGAGCGGCGACATGGAGCGACGACAACGCCAATTTGGCCATCGCGACCGCTCGGGAGGAAGTGAACCCGGACGCGATTTGGTGCGTGGCCGGGGAGAGTGTAGCCATCAGCCCCGCCGTTGTCTTTCCATTGACCAAGCAATCGGGGCGGAACACGATTCTGGTCGGAGCCGACGACGCTCAGGCGGCCGCTGTCATGAATGTCATGATCTCCTCAATCGCGCGCGCTCAGTCCGAGGGTGCCACCCAGCTGTTTGTCGTTCAAGGTGCCAAGCCCACCGACGCGCAAACGCTGAAGTTGTCCAAGAGCTGGGAGCAGTTGCCTTGCCAAACGTCGATGTCGGACATTCGTGGCGCCGAAGACGCGTTGAATCAGGTTCACCAGTTGTTGCAGGAGCGTATGGAAGTCGAAGACCATCAACCTCAACCACCCATTGTCCTGACACTGCTACAAATCGGACGGCTACGCGCCTTGCGCAAGGAAGACGACTTCGGCTTCGGTGAAACTGAAATGACACCGGATAAGAAGCTCGAAGAGATTCTGCGAGATGGTCCCAGCTATGGACTCTACACTTTTATCTGGGCTGAAAGTTACTCCACCGTGAACCGCTGGTTGTCACGAAGCGCATTGCGGGAGATTGAAATCCGTCTGCTGATGCAAATGAGTGGTAACGACTCAACCAATTTGATCGACTCCGTCGCCGCGTCTCGCTTGGGCGATCATGTCATGCTGCTGTACGACGAAGCGACTGGACAGGAGCAGCGTTTTCGACCGTTTGCCAACCAGACGTTGGATGGTCTGTCCGCTTGGGCAAGCCAGCCATAATGTGCGTGCGTTTCGGTGCTAGTTGGTATAATTGTCGGGCCTGCTTGACGTGTATCGGGCAGGTTTTAGACTTAGAACCCATCCGAGAACCTCATCGCAGGACTGAGACTCCTGCCCGTAGTAAGATTTTCGGATACGTTCTTAATCGCTACATTGCCCAGGTGGCGGAATTGGCAGACGCGCAACGTTGAGGTCGTTGTGGGGGAAACCCCTTGCTGGTTCAACTCCAGTCCTGGGCACACGGGAAAACGGGCGCTTCGGTGCCCGTTTTCTTTTTCGCCAAGAGCCCACCAATCGACCCTCCGATGTTCGCGGTCCGCTCTGTCGCCATAAGGTCGCTCGCCGTGCATCCTTCCAGGCTCAGTCTTGAAGAGCTTCTCGCCGAATGCGAAATGCGACGCGAACGCCGCAGCGGACCGGGCGGGCAACATCGCAACAAAGTTGAAACCGCCGTCGTCCTGACGCACAAAACAAGCGGTCTGCAAGGCGAGGCGAGTGAACGGCGCAGTCAAGCTGACAATCGTGCGATGGCCTTGTTCCGATTGCGTCTGAATCTAGCGGTGAACTACCGCTGCTCTGAATTGTCGGAACTACCTGTCGTTTCCGACCTCTGGCGTTCGCGTTGCCGTCAAGGGCGTTTGTCGGTCTCGCCGCAACACCAGGACTTTCCGGCGCTACTCGCTGAAATGATGGACGCCCTCGAGATGAGCAGTTTTTCCCTGCCCGACGTCGCCGAGCACTTTGAAGTAACCGCTTCGCAGTTGGTCAAGTTGCTCCGCGGTTACCACCCAGCTTTGGTACGATTGAACCAAGCTCGAAAACAGGCCGGACTACGCGCACTCAGTTAGACTGACACGGACACGTGCGTGCTCACCAGTTTTCCTCTCCGCCATTCTTGAACTGGAATCCGACGTGAAACCACTCTGCCATATGCTGACATTGATGGTGTGCTTGTTCGCGGGGAACATCTCGGGTCAGGAGCGTCGCATCGTGTTCTTGGCGGGCAAGCCTAGTCACGGCTACGGTGCGCACGAGCATCTGGCTGGATGCCGCGTGTTGGCCCAGTCGATCGAGCGGGCGCTGCCCGATTTGAAATGCGAGGTCATTAGTGGTGGTTGGCCCGAAGACGATGCCGTCTTGGACGGTGCGGACTCGATCGTAATGTACTGCGATGGTGGTCGGCGCCATCCTGCCCTGGAGCACCTGGAGCAATTGCGGTCACTTTGGAAACGAGGCGTTGGCTTTGTGTGCCTACACTATGCCGTGGAAGTTCCCAAGGATTCGGCAGGCGAAGTGTTTCTCAGCGGTCTGGGAGGCTATTTCGAAACTCACTGGTCGGTCAATCCTCATTGGACGGCGAACTACCAGTCTTTGCCCACACATGAAGTCACACGAGGCGTCAAACCATTTGCGGCCAATGACGAGTGGTATTTTCACATGCGGTTTCAACCGGATATGCAAAGCGTAACCCCGATCTTGAGCGCAGTTGCGCCTCCCGAAACGATGACGCGCAAAGACGGACCGCACAGCGGGAATCCTGCGGTTCGAGAAGCTGTCGGACGTGCGATTCCGCAGCACACCGCTTGGGTTTTCGAACGGCCGGACGGCGGCCGCTCATTTGGCTTTACCGGTGGGCACTACCACTGGAATTGGGGACGCGAAGAGATCCTGAAGCTAGTCGGGAATGCCATCGTGTGGACGGCCAAAGTTGAAGTGCCTTCCGGAGGCTTGGACGTCCGGCGGCCAACCTTGAGCGAATTGCAGCAGGGACAGGATGAAGCGATGCCAGCCAAGCATGATCAGGCACAGATTCAGGCAAAGTTTGAATTGCTGCCGTAGCGCCCTAATTGCTTGCGGACGAAAGCGGTTGCGTCGGTGCTTGAGTGGGCGGCGGTGCGAGAGAGATGGTTGGTGCTGCGATGGTCGCTACTTTCGCGGAGCGAAAGGCCACGTAAAGAAGGCCATGTAGCACGAAGCGAAAGGTCACGTACGAAAGGCCACGTCAAAAACAATACGGCCAGTTGGTTTAGAGGGGGTCTTTTTCGACGGGAGGGATCTTGCCGGCTTCTTCGTCTTCGATGGCGCCTTTGATGTACTCGATGTAGCGCAACATGGAATGGTCTGACAAATGATCGACCTGCCATTTGCGGAGCGTCAGGAAAAAGCCGTACCATCGATCTCGAAAGCGGCGCCAAGGTGTGTACTTGCGAAGTTTGCCAAAGGCATTGAAGTACAATTCGCGCCCACAATGCTTGTAGCCCATCCACGGCGGTGGCACGCGGCACACGATATCGTTGTTGTTGACCCAACGATAGTGCGGCAGTTTCACGAAGTTGATGTACCGGTTGTTTCCAACGCGCGGGCTACCATACGTAAACAGACCAGCGGGATTGGAGGGAATCTCGGCCAATTTGCAGCGTCCTGCACAAATGGTCGCCATGGCGCCACCCAGCGAGTGGCCGGCAAACCACATCGTCTTTTCATTGTCTTTCAACGCATGCTCGAGACGCGGCCACAAATCATCGACCTCTTTTTTGAAGCCGCGGTGTACCTTTCCAGCTGTCTCGGCAACCACGCTAACCGCGTTGGCGTCCGCCTTGATATCATTCCATTCGTTCGGCTCCGTACCTCGGCAAACCACAACACAGTCATGCTGATTGCCCAGGACGTAAGCTTGAGCGCCATCTTGGTCGAAGTACTCGTAGTGCTCGAAGCCGATCTTGGAGCACGCTTCCCAAACGATGTCCGGCCGGAAATAAGAGATTTTGGCCAGTTCGGCGAACAGTAGCGACTGCCGGAGCACGCGCAATTCGCTAATTGGATGCTGAAGCGGTTCGCTCAGCAACTCGACCGCTTCTTCAATGATATCAGTAGCCACTCAGTACCACTCCATGCCCAGCTGCTGACGAAAGAAGACTTCACGGTGTCACTCGCCGGCGACACCGGAGATTCTATTCACGCTCATCCATGGAAACAATATCTCTGGCAAGCGGACCGGTGTAGATCTGTCGTGGACGGCCAATGCGCGAGGTGGGCGACTTGTGCATCTCCACCCAGTGCGCGATCCAGCCGGGTAGCCTGCCAATCGCGAACATGACGGTAAACATCTGCGTCGGCAAGCCCATCGCGCGGTAGATAATTCCCGAGTAGAAATCCACGTTCGGGTACAGCTTTCTCTCGATGAAGTACGGATCTTTGAGAGCGACTTCCTCCAGCTGCTGCGCGACTTCGAACAAGGGATCCGACAGATTCAACTTGGCCAACAGCCGATCACAAGTCTTCTTGATGATCGTCGCGCGTGGATCAAAGTGCTTGTACACGCGATGCCCAAATCCCATCAGCCGGAAGTTGTCGCGTTTGTCCTTCGCCATCTCCACATACTTTTGCACATTGCGTCCATCGTCGGCGATGCGTTGGAGCATCTTGACGCAAGCTTCATTGGCACCACCGTGCAGTGGTCCCCAGAGTGCGCAAATGCCAGCAGAGATAGACGCGAACAAATTAGCGTTGGAAGAACCCACCATCCGCACTGTCGACGTGCTGCAATTCTGCTCGTGGTCAGCGTGACAAATCAACAACAGATTCAACGCCTCCACGAACACCGGGTCGGCCTCGTATTCCTGAGTGGGCACGGCGAACATCAGCCGCAAAAAGTTTTCGCAGTACGACAAATCGTTGGAGGGATACATGAACGGTTGACCAAACGACTTTTTGTAGCTGTAAGCAGCGATCGTCGGCAGCTTCGCCATCAGTCGGTGAATGGACACCTGCCGCTGCCGCGGGTCGTGAGGGTCCAAAGAGTCTTGATAGAATGTCGACAAGGCTCCCACGACAGAGGATAGAATTGCCATGGGGTGGGCGTCTTTGGGGAAGCCGTTATAGAACGAGCGCATGTCCTCGTGGATCATGGTGTGCCGGCGAATCGACTCACGGAATTCGCTCAACTCCTGAGCTGTTGGTAGTTTCCCATAAATCAGCAAGTACGAGGTTTCCACAAAATCGCAGCGCTCCGCGATCTGTT
>JANQOL010000144.1 GCA_028289675.1 Pirellulaceae bacterium | reverse complement strand
CTCCTGGTCTTGGTGATGGTTCTTTGGGCGGGTGTGGAATCCAGTCTAGCAGCCCAGATGGAACTGCCAGAGATCGATCCCGCGTACGCAATCCGTGTCACTGCGGATACGGTCGCCAAACAGGTTCGCGGACCCTATGAGGTACTGGCCTTTGAAGGTAGTTGTATTCTCAAGCAAGGCCAGTTGACGGCTACGGCCAATGAAATTGTGCTGTGGATTGAACGCGTCGCTTCCAAAGATATCGACCATCCTGGCAAAGTCATTTGTTATCTCAACGGGCATGTCATCGCCAGCTGGGGACCCGGGGTCGGGATCCGCGATCATCAGTGGATGGGACGGTTGTTCAGCGTTCATCCGGTCGTGTATGAAGCGGCTCCGGTACATCGATATGACATCCCGACGCTGGATTGGAACCGTGAACCCGGACCCGTTCAACTGGCCCAGTTCATGCAAACGGAAGAGTCGTCTGCAGCCGTCCTGACTGCTCCACCCTTGTTGGGTCAGAGTGACGCCGGCAGCTTCGGTGCTCTGCCGGCTCCACCGCCTCGAGCCAATCAAGTCCCGGCCACGCCAGGTGCCATTGAATGGAATCCAAACGCGGCGGCAAACTCGCGGCAGCCTGGTCCCATCGAACATGTGCCATCTAGCGGGTTGGTGATACCGAACGACGGTTCCCGCCCCTACCCTGCGGCCGGACTCACGCAGCCCAATCCGCCACCAACTCAAGTTCAGCTAGCTCCGTCCTTTCCAGCGCCTCAGCCTCAAGTTGTGCGGCAAGTCCCTGCGCCTTCTCCATTGGCGGCCAAATCGGTCCAGTTCTTTCCGCGCAGTTCCGTATCGCCGGACATCAGCTTCTCCGAATACGATCCGTCTCGCGGTGAGTCCGTGGCCCAAATCAAAGGTGGATTCAAACTGGTCGTGCAGGGGATTCAAGTCGCTCAAGCCGATGGCTCGACGATCGACTACGGCACGGTTTCGCTGGAAGCGGACAACGCGGTCATGTGGGTCCGTAGCGATGGTCCCATCAATCTGCTGGAAGGCTTCTCGTCGACACCCGATCGGCCCATCGAGTTGTACTTGGAAGGCAACATCGTGTTCTTCCAAGGCAATCGAGTCATCTATGCGGATCGGATGTATTACAACGTCTCCAGCGAATACGGGATGGTGCTGTCTGCCGAAGTGTTGACTCCGGTACCCCAGTATCAGGGCCTGTTGCGACTCAAAGCGGACGTGCTGCAACAACGCGACTCCCGCAATTTCAAAGCTTTCGGCGCGGCGGTCACCAGCAGCCGTTTGGGAGTGCCGCGCTATTGGCTCCAGTCGGGTGACGTCGAGTTTCAGGACAATCGAGACGAAGCTGAATTGTCGGTGTTTGCACCCACCGATCCCAACCGACCTACCAACATGCGGGCGGCGGCTCGAGGCAACTTTGTGTACTTGGGCGGCTTTCCAGTGTTTTATTGGCCAACGTTTGCGACGAATCTGAGCAAACCAAGTTTCTACCTGACCAGTCTCAGATTCAACAACGATAGTATCTTTGGATTCCAGACCTACGCCGAATGGGACGCTTTCCAGTTGCTGGGCATGGATACACCCGAGGGCACCAGTTGGCGAGTCTCCACCGATTATCTTTCGGAGCGTGGTCCGGCGTTGGGGTCGCGTTTTGAGTACAACCGCGCCACCTGGTTGTTTGGCGCTCCAGGCATCGGCTACACAGATGCCTGGATCTTGCGCGACGACGGTTTGGACGTGCTGGGCAGTGACCGAATTAACTTGACTCCGGAAGAAGACGTGCGCGGTCGAGCGATCTCGCAGCATCGTTTTTTTCTGACGCCGAATTGGGAGCTCATGGCCGAGTCGGGATGGATCAGCGACCGCAATTTCTTGGAGCAGTTCTTCGAAAACGAATGGGAACAGTCCAAGGACTTTACCACGGCCCTGCGGCTGCGCCGCTACAACGGGAATCGCCAGTTTGAAGTCTATGGTCAAACACGCGTCAATGACTTCTTCACCGAAACCGAGTGGTTGCCGAGAATCAACCACTACTGGTTAGGACAAGATCTGCTGGGACAGCGCTTGACATGGAGTTCCCACACCAGCGTTGGCTATGGACATCAGCAGGTGGCATCCACGCCAACCGATCCTGTGGACGCGGCCAAGTTCGCATTGTTGCCTTGGGAAACGGACAGTGAGGGACTGCGGGCGGCCACGCGGCACGAAATAAGCATGCCGATCAATGCCGGTGCTTGGAAGCTAATACCCTTCCTGTCCGGTGAAGCCGCATTCTGGAACGAAGACGTTGCCCAAGATGATGTGACGCGTCTAACCGGACAGGCCGGTCTGCGAACATCGCTGCCCATGTGGAGAGTGTACCCGAACGTCGAAAACCGACTTTTCGACTTGAGAGGGATTGCCCACAAGCTCACGTTGGAGTCGGAGTTGTTCTACGCAGACTCCAATCAAGATTTGGACCGGCTGCCCTTGTACGATCCATTGGACGACAACGCCCAAGAGCACTTCCGGCGACGCTTTGTGTTTGACACGTTCGGTGGCGCGCTTCCGACACGTTTCGATGAACGCAACTACGCGCTGCGTTCCGGTATGCAGCGTTATGTCACTGCGGGCAGTACTGAAATCGCCGATGATCTGACTCAGGTGCGGTTAGGTGTCAATCAACGCTGGCAGACGAAACGAGGCTTGCCCGGAAGAGAACGCATCGTGGACCTGGTCTCGTTGGACGTGGATTTCTTAGTCTTCCCCAGAGCCCAGCGCGACAACTTTGGTGAAGATGTTGGCGCGATCAACTACGACTTTCGCTATCAAGTCGGAGACCGGCTAACGCTGCTCTCGGACGGCTATTTTGACGTGTTTTCTCAAGGTCTGAAGGCGGTTTCCGCCGGTGCTCAAATGAGCCGGCCCGGTCGCGGTGACGCGTACATCGGTTTCTTGTCCATCGAAGGCCCGATCAGCGCCAATATTCTCAATGGCTTCGTGAACTACCGTATGAACGAGAAGTGGATCTTCACCGGCGGAGCCGGTTTTGATTTCGCCAGCACGGGCAACATTGGACAGTCGTTGGCCCTGACCCGCATCGGCGAGTCGGCGTTGGTACGCGTCGGAATGAACGTCAATAGCGGTCGCGACAACGTTTCGTTCAACTTCAATATCGAACCGCGCTTTCTGCCAACTGTCCGGCTTGGCTTGTTGGGCGGCGAACTGGTTCCGCCGGCCGGACTGTTCGGCATCGAATAAAGTCTGCCGCCTTTTGGCGGTTCAGCGCCGCCGGATGATTGCTCTTTAAGTCGTCACGCGATAGCCTACTGTGCGGAGGTGCCGTGGCGATTAATCGGCTTGGGCGCCTACACTCGAATTGACCTTCGGTAATTACGATGCGGCTGTCATTGGAAGGTCGCGACGCCAACCGGTGGTTGTAGCTGGACAGTTTATGCCAGCCTGAACGCGGAAGTTGTTGGTTACCATTGATCGGGGAACGCCCATGCGCTGGCAAGGTCGAGAGGGTAGTAAGAACATTGAAGATCGCCGGAGTATGGCTCCAGCCGCAGTTGGCGGTGGTGGCATCCTGGCGGTCATCGCTGCCATCATTTTTACGTTGCTGCGTGGCGGTGATCCCCAGCAGGCGTTGCAGCAGGGCGTGCAGCAAATGCAACAGCAGGCGGCCGCGCAAGCGGCTGCAGGTGGTGGTCAGACGTCGATCAGTCCTGAAGAAGACGAGCAGGCTATGTTTGCCAGTGTCGTCCTCAAGGAGACCGAAGATGTCTGGCACGAGTTGTTTCCTCAATTGGTAGGTAAGCGATACCAGGCTCCAACCCTGGTGTTGTTTCGTGGCTCGGTCAGCTCGGCTTGCGGTCGAGCCAGTTCGGCAGTTGGACCGTTCTATTGTCCCGGCGACAGCAAAGTCTACTTGGACCTCTCTTTCTTTGACGAAATGCGAACGAAGTTCAAGGCGCCAGGGGACTTTGCATGCGCTTACGTCATCGCTCATGAGGTAGGGCATCACATCCAAAATTTGTTGGGCCTGTCCATGAAGGTCCAGCAAATGCAGCAACAAGTCAGCAAAGTTGAAAGCAACAACCTCAGTGTGCGGCTGGAATTGCAGGCCGACTTCTTGGCTGGTGTATGGGCTCATCACGCCCATAAAAACACGCAAATTTTGGAAGTTGGTGATATCGAGGAAGCGATCCGCGCCGCCCAAGCCATCGGTGACGACACGCTCCAGCGTCAGGCCCAAGGACGCGTGGTCCCCGATGCATTTACCCACGGGAGTGCGGAACAACGTATCCGTTGGTTTAGCTACGGCCTCAAGACGGGAAATCTGGAAGATCTGAATCTGTTGTTCGAAACAAGCTACGACCAACTGTAATCCCAACGCGGCCTGTGATTCCGCGCAGCTGGTGATTCCGTGGAGCGGTTGTTGGGTTGGGCGGGCAAGTCGGGCGATCGTCGCACGGCGGAGGCATAACTCGTGCTGGCCCCGATCGGAGTCGTTATCTGGCAGTCCAGCCGCCGTCGACGGTCAGCAGGCTGCCGGTTGTGTAGCTACTCGCCCGACTGGCCAGGTAAATTGCCGCTCCTTGGATTTCCTCCAGCTCGCCCCAGCGTTCCAAAGCGACAGCTCCCACAATAAACTTCTTGGCTTCTTCCGAGTCTGCGATGGGGATGTTCATCTCGGTCAAAAAGGGCCCTGGGCAGATGGCGTTGCAAGTAATGCCTTCGGAGGCCAGTTCCAAACCCAGTGCACGCGTCATCTGCACGACCGCTCCTTTGCTGCTGGCGTAGGGCGTGCGATTGGCCAGTCCCACCAAGCCCAATGTGCTAGCCAGATTCACGATTCGCCCGTAGCCGGCTTGCTTCATATGCGGGATCGCCGCCCGGCAAGCATTCCAAGTGCCAGTGACATTGACGTCCATCACTTGCTGAAACTCCTCGGGCGCGACCTGATCAATGGCTCCGCGAATATTGATCCCGGCACTGTTGACCAAAATGTCGATTTGGCGCCAACGGATCATTGCCGCCTGGATCATCTGTTCCACGGCCGACAGATCGCACACGTCCGCAGCGTGTCCACAGGCGTCAACTTCATAGTGCTCCGCAATCTCCGCGGCTGCCGCGATGGCTTGTTCGCCATGGCGGCTGACCAGCATGACTCGGGCCCCGGCGGATGCCAATCCGGCCCCGATCGCCAGCCCCAAGGCTTTGGGGCC
>JANQOL010000131.1 GCA_028289675.1 Pirellulaceae bacterium | reverse complement strand
CGCACACCGTCCTTGGATGATACGGGCCTGGATCCTGGGGCAATTCACGCCCTGTGGACCTTGCACGGCTTACAGCAGATTGCCCCCGCCAGCCCAGCCTTTGAAGCCGTCGTGGCCGCGCTTCAGCATCCGTCCACAGGCGTCCGGCGCAACGCGGCCTTGGTATTGCCCGCCGCCTCGGAATCAGCGACCGATTTAGTCGGCTCGGGCATCCTCGACGACGCCGAACCACAAGTTCGGTTAGCGGCCTTGATGGCCTTAGCCGACATGCCTGAGCAACCTGCCGCAGGGCGCGCAATTGCAGCCTTGTTGACCGGCTCGCTGACAGCGGATCCTGTGTTGTTCGACGGCATCGTCTGCGCTGGCGCAGCGCACAGCTTTGATTTTCTACGGCATGCCCTTGATTTGGATCCGGCCCTTGTCCAACCACGGGCCGCGGAAATTGTTCGCGTCGTCGCTGGACATCACGCCCGTGCAGCGACCGATTCTACTGCGACGGAGCGGCTGCTGATTCGCGTCTCTCGATCCAATTCACCTTTGACCCCAGCGCTGCTCAGTGGACTTGCCGCCGGATGGCCGGACCAATCAGCCACCATGTCGGCTGACGCGGCGGCAGCGATGATCCAGCTGTTGGAGCGAACTCCACCCGATGACTTAGGTCCCTTGATTCAGTTGAGTAGGAAATGGGGGCATCGTGAGATTAGTCAGTACACCGAGAGGCTGATCGAATCGCTGCTGTCGGCTGTCGAGGACGACCAGCGACCGGGCCATGAACGTATTACCGCGGCGCAAGAGTTGGTTTTGCTCTCCGATTCGCCAGCAGTAATCAGCCGGTTGCTTGATTGCGTGACGCCACAGTTATCGCCTGAGGTAGCCGGTGGGCTGGTGCGATCATTGGCCGGATCGACGGCGGACAATGTGGCATCGACTTTGTTGCAGAGTTGGACACGCCTGACGCCTGGGTTACGCCAAGACGCAATGGCCGTCCTATTGGCTCGCCCACAAACAACCGAGGCTTTGCTGGCGGCCATGGAGGATGGTCGGATTTTGATGAACGACCTGTCACTAGAACAGCGTCAGTCGTTGACGACGCACCCCGATCGCTCGATTCGCCGCCGCTCGATCCGCCTTCAGCGTGATGCAGGCGCGGTCGTGGACGCAGACCGGCTAGCCGTGATCGAACGCTATATGTTGGCTACCCGATCTCCGGGGAATCGCCAGCTGGGCAAAAAGACATTCTTAAAAAACTGCGGCCCATGTCACCAGCATTCGGGCGAGGGCGTTGAGATTGGCCCGGATTTGACAGGCATGGCCGTGCATCCGAAAGAAGAGTTGTTGGTGCATATCTTGGATCCGAGCAGAAGCGTCGAGGGGAACTTCAAACGCTATACGTTGCTCACCCAAGACGATCGAGTCTTGACCGGCATGTTGGCTGCCGAGTCGCTGTCGTCCGTAGAACTGATCAACGCAGAGGGCAAGCGGCAGACGATTTCGCGTGCCGACATCGCGGAATTGAAGTCCTCGAACAAGTCGATGATGCCCGAGGGGTTTGAGCAGCAATTGTCCGTGGAGAGCATGCGAGATCTACTGGAGTTTCTGACCCACAAGGGTAGATTCGTGCCGCTGCCTCTGGGCGACGTCGCCACTGCGGTTAGCACCAAGCCGCTGTTTGGCCGGCAAGAGAACGGGCCGGACCGATTGGTGTTCGAGCGGTGGGGCATGCACCATTTTACCGGAGTGCCGTTCAGCGTGTTGGATCCTCAGCAAGGTCGGCAAGCGAATCTTGTGCTGCTTCATGGGCCCCAAGGTTCTTTGCCGCCTGGGATGCCCAAACAAGTGTCCCTGCCGTGTCACATGCTGGTTCGGAAACTGCATTTGCTTAGTGGCGTCAGCGGATGGGGATTCCCACTGGGGACGCGAGGATCCACCACGATGGTGATTCGAATTCATTACGAAGATGGCCAAATTGAAGACCATCCGCTGCTCAATGGCGAGCACTTTGCCGACTACATTCGACGCGTCGACGTACCGCAGTCTCAGTTCGCATTTGCCCTGGGCGATCAGCAGTTGCGCTATTTGTCGATTCAGCCCAAACGCAGACAACCGATTCGGTCCATCGATTTGATCAAAGGCGATGACGCGTCCGCCCCGATGGTAATGGCCATCACTGCCGAAGGATACGAATGAACTACCGAACACAGCACAGAGGCCTTCGAATAGCACGTAAGACTTGGCCAAAAAGCATGAGAATCCACAGGCAGCAGAACTCTTCGTGCCTTGTCGTGCTTTTGTGGCGATCTCTCGTCTCTGGTGAGTTTTCGGAAGTCCCATGGTTCCGCGGAATCAGCTAGTCGGTTGCCAAAGCCCGACGATGTTGCCATCCGGATCATTGATCCAAGCGAATTTACCTTGGCCTGGCACTTCGTTTTCAGGCACCATAATCTTGCCGCCCAGCTTTTCGACTTGAACCAAGCTGTCTGCCACGCTGTCAACTTGGACATAAACCATGACGTAGTTGTGTGGTTCGTGTCCCAGCGCGGTCATGTAGCCGGAAATACCCTCCGAAGTTTGGGGATCAATCTTCTTGGCCAGCGGACCGTAGTCTTCAGTCTTCCAATCAAAGAGCTTGGTATAGAACTCACTGGTTCGATCCTTGTCTCGACAACCAATTTCAAAATGAACAATTGGGTTGGGCATGCTGAGCCTTTCCAGATAGATAAAGGTGTTGTGCCGGATTTCCGACTGCCAGACCGAACTGTTCCCAGCCGATCATCGAGCGGTTTTCTACGTTGCACGAGTGATGATCTTGCGAGCGGAAAATACAACGGTATTGTGTTTAGCAGTCAGCCGCAGGCGTACTTGGCGGACGAATCTGGTCGCCCGCGGCTGACCGCTAAGCAAACAAATATGGTTGGCAAATACTGCTAGACGAATATGCTACACGACGGTGAAGACGCGGGTGGACAGCCACGTATACTTGACGTGCATTGACATTTCGAAACATTGGTGCCCGCAGGACGGTTTCAAATCGCTGGACGGTCAGTCTGGAAACTCGACCTGCGCATCCTACAACGAGAATTGAAGATGAAACGAGTGGACTGGAGCTACCATCGACCTGGCTGAAAGACTTGTGGCAAAACGCAAGAGTTTCTTGCGGACCATAGCGTCGAATGTACTGAAGAGATCAACGCCAAGAAGCAAGTGTTGCAGTTGGACGGGGCGCGCAAGCTGTTGAAGTCGGCTACCAAGTTGATTTCGGCTCGCGGCAAGAAAGTTGTCACCGTGGACTTGAAGAAAGAAAAGCTGGACGACGAGCAGATCGCCAAGCTCATGCTGGGGCCCACCGGGAATCTGCGGGCACCAACGATTGTGCAAGGCAAGACTATCGTCGTTGGGTTCGACGAAGAATCCTATCAGTCGGTGTTGAAGTGAAGCCGTGGTTTTGATGGCCACAAGCTTTAACGAGCTACTGACCTTCAACGTAGGCGGCGAGCAGACTGAGATTCCGACTGAATTCGGCACTGGACAGATAGCGTTCTCCGGGCCGAAATTTGGTTTGTCCCACCAACCGTTCTTCGGATGCTGTTGTGACCCAGCGTCCCTGCGCATCCAGGTCCGCGATCACTTGTCGCACGGCGTCGGGTCGCGGCATCCTGCTGCGGTCGGAGGACTTGGGGCTGCCATCAACCACGCGCTGGTAGCGTCGCCGCAATTCGGCGGCGCGCGAGCGCGTCTTCCAGCTGTAGTGCGATGGGAGCCGCGTATCGTCGTAAGTCAGCGAGTATTGATCACCGCGCCGCAGCATGTAGAGCGGACGATTCGTTTTCAGTTCGTAGTAGCGGGCTAATTGTCCGTCGGCTAGCGTACTTTGCTCCAAATAGTCGAGTGCCGCGGGAATTGGCTTTAAGTACTTGGAGTCTTCGGTAACTTCGAAGATTCGCATTAGCAAGGCTACGATCTTCTGGGACTCGTGCCCGGAAACGCCCGGTGGCTCGAATTTGCGAGCCCAGACCGGCTGCATCTCGTAGTTGTACTGCTGTGCCCAAGCTGGTTGCGGTGCCGGCAGTTGAGCCAGAATCAGGAAATCTCCCAGCTTACAGAGTGCGCTCATGTAAGCGGGATCGTCGTAAACTTCGTCGGCGGCGATGAACACCTCCGCGACGTGTACCGCAACGTCATCGTTTAGCGTATAGAGCGTCCAGTACTCTTTGATGCGACCTTCGGTGCGCCAGTCGTAGTCCGGAAAGTTGGCAGCCATCACCGGTTGCTGAGCAACCGGGCCTGTCCAGACCTGCGGAAATCCGCCGTTGGCAAACTGGGCAGCCAGCAAGCTTTGCAAGGCGGATTGCGCGGCCTGATGCACAGCCTGATTGCGAAATCCGAACGCTTGATCGGCCCGAATCAAAAAACGCATGGCAGTTTGCGACTGTCCATCGTCCAACGAGGAATTGTTCTTTCCGCGTTTCGCCTGGCCTCGGTACTGCGCGACACGTTGACCCTGTGGGTCGAAGTCAATGCAGTTGGACCATCCGCCGGAGCGCAATTGGCCATAGCATAGCGCGTCCGCCACTTGTCCCACCAAAGTCAAGTAGAACGGGTCGCCCGTAGCGTCATACGCATCCAAATATGCCAAGCCCACCGTGGGCGTACCCGGCGGTTGGACCCAGATTTGGTCGATCGTCGCCTCCCCCTCGCCCCAGCGTCGTTGCAGATCCAGGCGATAGTGGTAGACGTATCCACCGTGGCTGGCCACTTGCGTCGAATAGAACTCGGCAGCTCGACGCATGGCGGCCGTCGCTTCCTGTCTCAATGCATGGGATTCATCCTGCGCATTCACTGCGCACGGACAAACCAAAAACAAATAGATAAACATGAGAGTACACTTCGTTGCCCGGTGTTGAACGGCGACCACTCGAATCAAATAGTCGAGAATGTGATGTTCGCTTCGGTTTTGCTGCACGAGTAAAATCCTCCACGCCTTTTCTACGAACTTGTCCACTCACTGCCTGGCCGGCACGGACGTCGGACTCGAGGATGTCGGCCTTTAGGACACATCCGACCTGGCCAAGCACTGGCACGGCTATTGTAGCCGGCCACTGAACCAGCGAGGCCACTGAACCAGCGAGGTCTCTTCACCGCGAGGCTTCCGCAAACGTCCGGGGAGACCGGTGATCAATGATTGTCAGGCGGCTCGTCATTTTCAGCGGGCAGCCAGCGTTGGAACGTGGCTTCAAAGATACCGCGGCACTCGGCGCGAGCTTGTTGGCAGGCCCCGACCAGTTCATCACCGTCCAGGGAGCTACGATTTTCCGCCTTCAGCAAGAAAGCCAGGCGTTCCAGCTCAGCCGGTTCGGTAGGCAGCTCGTGGCGGGCGGACAGGTTCATCAGCCGGATCCCCGATTCGATGCTGCGTAAGAACTGGTAGCTACACTTCAGGGTGTCCGCGATGGACTTGTCCAGCAAACCGGCTTGTTCCAGTCGCGAAATGGCCTGCAGCGTTCCGGGCACCAGGATCTCGGGATGTTGGGCCACGTGAGCGAGCTGCAGTAGCTGGACGACGAATTCGACGTCCATGGTGCCTCCAA
>JANQOL010000130.1 GCA_028289675.1 Pirellulaceae bacterium | reverse complement strand
CGACGACGTCCGCCAACAATTCAACTTGATCACCTCGTTCATCGATGGTTCCGTTATTTACGGTGCCGACGCGGAACGTGCCGCGGCTCTTCGCAGTTTCGAAGGTGGCCGCCTTAACACCAGCGAAGGCGACCTGCTGCCATTCAACGAAGCGGGGTTGGCCAACGCGGGCGGCACCGGCGCAGATTTATTCTTGGCCGGCGATGTACGCGCCAATGAAAACGCCGCTTTGATGGCCATGCATACCGTCTGGGTGCGTGAGCACAATCGCGTGGCGGACCGCATCGCCCGCGAGAATCCAGGGTTAGACGACGAAGCCATTTACCAAAGAGCGCGCCAGTTCGTTTCCGCCGAGCTACAAGCCATCACTTACAACGAGTTCCTACCCGCCTTGCTGGGTGAGGACGCGATTCGGGACTACGACGGATACGATCCGACGGTCAATCCCAACCTGTCGAATGTCTTCTCAACCGCCGCCTACCGCTTTGGCCACACGATGTTGTCCTCCGAGCTGTTGCGTTTGGATGCTGACGGTACTGAGGCTGCCGAGGGGAATTTGTCATTGCAGGATGCGTTCTTCAACGTATCGGCGGTAGCCGACAACGGCATCGACTCGATCCTGCGTGGTGCGGCGGCCCAGGTCGCGCAAGAGGTAGATCCGTACCTGATTGATGATGTGAGGAACTTCCTCTTTGGCCCACCCGGTGCTGGTGGATTCGATTTGGCTTCCCTGAATATTCAACGCGGACGCGATCATGGTTTGGCCGATTACAACCAAGTGCGTGTGGATCTTGGATTGGAACCAGTCACATCGTTCGCCGACATCTCATCGGATCCGGAGATCCAGGCTCGGCTAGAAGCTGCCTATGGCGACGTGAATTCAATTGACGCGTGGGTTGGAATGCTGGCCGAAGACCACGTGGAAGGTTCGACGATGGGAGTGACTGCGGGCACGATCATCGCCGAACAATTTGCGGTCATTCGGAATGGCGACCGTTTCTACTATGAGAACGTTTTCTCCGGAAGGCAGTTGCGCGATTTGAATCGCACCACCTTGGCCGACGTGATTGAACGCAATACAGACGTCGACTTCGCTCGCAATCAGAACGTGTTCATCGCTCAACAGGTCCAGCAGCCGGGTAAGAACGGTGGAGGGAGCCATCGAGAAGCGACCCCGGCAATCCGTTCACCGAACGCACAGGATCAGGCGTTGAGTGAACTGATGAACGTGTAACATGAGGGACGGGCTGGGGTGAGTGCCGGCACAGCGTCGGACGCTCACCCCGTGTTCGTTGCCCCCAGTGGCCCACTGCGAAAAGCGTGAAAGAGCTCGTCCAGTCGGCACACTCTACCGCGATCGCAGGCCGGTCCTTCCACGCTCTCTTGGGCGTCGATCTGTGACTGGTCGCGTTCTCGCCACCACTCTGCGATCGGCTGCGGCAACGTGCACCACGTATCACTCAACTGCTGCAAATGTTCCAGCAGCTGTCGGTAGACATTCAACCTCGACTGGACATCCAGGTAGTCAGGGTGCGTTACCAACATGGCCATCCCGGACAGCTTCGCCAGCAACTTCAGTTTCTCGACCCATATACGAGGTGTCTGTTCACCGAGAGCGATCAGCAACGTATGGTCTTGGGGCAGCGTATAAGGCAGTTCGACGAAACGACCAGCGATAAACGGCCACACGCTGCCCACACCGCCGGGCATAGCCTGAAACGGGTCAACGTCAAAGCAGGACGCGTCGTATTGCACGTTCAGCGATTGAAGCCAGCGCAAGTTACGGTGCACCATCGGTGCGCGGAATCCTGTGGAACCGAATCGTTCGATGGCAGCGTTGATGCGTTTGGCGCGCCACGCGAATGTGCTCCTAGTAAGAAACAAGCGGCCATCGTGGTTGTAGCCGTGAACTCCGATTTCGTGCCCGCGCTGCCGCAAATCGCGCAGCAGGCCGGGGTCGATTCGATATTTATGCGGAATGAAATTCCAGGCCGAACGAAAGCCATACTCCTCTTCTAGAGCAGCCAGCCGGGGTACTAGACCAACACCGACCTGTGTTTCGACATCGTGCGTCAAGCACACCGCCAGCGAGGCGCCATCGGGCCATGGATGCAGTACTTGCTGGTCCGGAGAACTGGCAAGTTGCGCGGCCAAAGCGGCTTGCCAGTCGGTCAAGAACTTACTCGGCAGGTACCAATCCGAGGCGACCTCCATGCCTTGGCCCCGCGAGCGCTGCAACAATTGCCTCACAGCGATGGGGATGTATGGTCTTAGCCGGTAGTAGACTTTGAACTTGTTCGACAGCTTCGCGTTCCGCGCGTCCTGATCAAAATGCTGCTGCATCACGTCGTGCAGCAGACCTGGAAATGCGAACCGCAGCGGCAGGTCATCGGAATCAGCTGGCATTGGCGGCCGCCTGCACCGATTCTACTTGCTTGGCACTATCCTGAGACGCAGCGGGATCGAACGTCATCAGCACAGACTCGCCCGCGGTCACTTCGTCACCCACTTGCACCTGGATATTCAAATCTGTTCGATGCTCCACCAGCACGTCCACCTGGGAGCCGAATTTAATCATTCCCACCCGATCTCCTTGGGCCAAAATCTGGCCTTCTTCAACGTAAGAGACAATGCGACGCACCAGGCGCGATGCGATCTGCACGATTCCCACCTTGAGATGTTCGTTCTCAAACACCAACAAAGCGCGCTCGTTTTCCAGCAGCGAATGAATGTGCTTCAAGGATTGGAACTTGCCCGGTACGGCCTTGACCATCCGCACGGCACCGGCAATCGGACTGCGATTGACGTGGACATTTAAGTAGTTCATGGCGATGCCAATTTGCACGCCTTGGTCGGGCACCAAGTCAGCTTGGGCGAATTCTAACAGCGGAATACGGTTGTTGTTCTTGACAGCAAACGGAAACCGCCCATCTTGGATTTTGTGAACGTAGACAACCGTCCCGTCGGCAGGGGACACAATTTGGTCGGCGCGTTGCGGCGGCGTGCGTTCGGGATCGCGAAAGAAGAAAAACAGAATCGCTCCCACCGATGCTACCGCGGCGATCGCGAGCAGAGGCACGGCAAACAGCACCGCCGGCACTTGCGGCAACATCCCCGCAAGACCGTAGATTGCCGCTCCGGCCAGCAAGCCCATCAGGGTCGACCAAGGCAGGTAGTGCCGTGTTTTGAGCTCCCACTTGTGCGCGATACCGGCCAGGCATCCCAAAACCAGGACCGCGGTGATTACCGGTGCAATCATTGTCTACTTACTCGCTTTGTCATTTCCAGTTGCGTTTCTAAGTTGAGTGGGGTGCGGTATCAAGCAGTTGTTGGCAGACCGCCTCCGATGCATCCTGAGCTAGAAGCCCTTCTTCCACCACAAATAAGGTGACATCAGCACCTCTACCACAAAGGGCAATGGGTCTCGCCATGACCAGACGGCATACCCTTTCTTGCTGAACAAATTCTTTAGGTAGGGCCACACGGACATGCGGCCCAGCAAGACTTCGCGAGTCACCGTGGCTGCGTCGGTCAGCAATCGTGTCCATTGGACGCCCACCGCCGCCTGTCGAGGCTTCAACTCCAAACCTCTGAGCATCCGATACAGATCGGTTGGGAAATCCAAACCTGCGGATTGGGTCAACGTATGCCAGCCCCAGAACCGGCCGTTCATTTCAATGAACTTGTACTGCCCAGTGCCTTCGTCGTACATGAACTCGACTTCGGCAACTCCGCGATAGTTGACCGCTTGCAAGAATCGCGTCGTCAGGGCTTCCAGTTCCGGCAGATCGCGTGACTCTGCGTAAGTGGTCGCGTGGCCAAAGTCCATGGGATGCTGTCGCAGTCGGATGGCGGACAATCCCGAGACGACTTGTTGGCCGTCAAACAAGGCAGCAAAGGAATACAAACTTCGTGTGCCGCCCGACAGAAATTCTTGAACCAGAATGCGCGAACACGGAATCAAACGACTCATCGCTCGGTATTCGCGGATCAACTGGTCCCGATCGTTGACGCGTACCGCTTTGTTTTTTGTCTTGTCGTAGTAGTCCTTTTTGACCGTCGGTTTGAGAACGACTGGATAGTCAATTGGCTGTGCCAGCAGCTGCTCTAGATCTTCGGCCAGATATTGGCGAGGAACTGGAATGTGGTAGTCACTGGCTACGCGATACGCGCGGTCCTTCTCGAAGAAGTTTCGGGTGACCTCCCAGGCAGGCACCGGGAGTACGAGCGAGCCGGAAAGCCGCTCATGGTTCTTGGCCAAGAACTCGACCGTCTCGTCGTTGACACAGTAGACCACCCAACCGTGCAACCGTTCGCGTTCGACCAGTTCGAGCAGGTCACTGGCGCCGTCTTCCGTCGACAGCAAATCGTAGTTGCGCGATTTGCGGCCCGCGTACCGCGAGTACCAAGCGATGCCCGCTTCGGATGCCAGCAAGTAAACGGGAATGCCGGAGTCGTGCAGGGAGCGCATCACGCCAACGGCTTGAAAATCACCGCCGATCAGCAGAACACCCTCGGTGTGTGCAGGGGCCGCTGCCGGCCTAGCTGCCCCCATGGAATCGGCGGCCGCAGCCTGTTCGCCTGTCGATGTGTCGGCGGATTCCAAAGAACTCGCGTCTTGCTCATGTTTAGGCGCTAGACCTACCATCCAGTTTTACTTTCCTATTCGGTCACAACTTCATGGGAAGTCGTGGTGTCAGTTGCCGTCATGGCGTCCAGAGGTGATCGATTGGCCCCGTACGCGACGTCTCGCCGGTGAACTTCAAACAAATCGTCGTACAGCGCGACCAGCTCTGCAGCTTGGTGATGCCAACGCAATCCGTTGTCGATTCTCTGTTGCGCCACGTCACCCATACGGCGACGCAGGCCTTGATCATCCATCAAACGCTCAAGCTTTTCAGCGAACTGTTTCACATCATTGTCGCTCGCGTACAAGGCCGCCTCACCCGCCGTTTTGATGTTCTCAGCCGTCTCGAAACAGACCGTTGGCTTGCCCAGGGCCATATATTCCATGGTTTTGATCGTGGTACAGCTGTCGTTGTAGGCGTTGCTATGGTCCGGCGTGGCGCAAATATCAAAGCCCGCGATGTAGGGCGGCACGTCGGCGAAGGGAATCCGCCCCACAAAGGTCACATACTCGTCCAAATCCAGATCGCAAGCCAACTGCTGGATGTCCTGCCAAGCCGGACCGTCGCCCACGATCACACAGTGGAAGTCGTCGCGCCCGCGGCTGGTTCGCAATTCACCGAGTGCGCGAATCAGATAGTCCACACCGTCTTGGACACCGATGATGCCTACATAACCAATAATGGTCTGCTCTATCTTTGTCAGGTCTGGGTGAGGGACCAAGCCCGGCCTAAACGCCTCGTTGGGGCCGTTGCGAACCACGTAGCAGTGTTGTGGAACCGCCCCGCAGCGGTGAATTTGCTTAGATTTTTGAGTCTCATTGGTGGCGATCAAGCGATTGGCCCGGCTGCAGGCCAGCCGTTCGAACCACAACAACACACCGTGAATCCAGCGGCTGCCCTGCCCGCCTCGTTGAGCCTGAAACAGCTCCGGTGACAAATCGTGGAGATCGTAGACGAACTTCTTGCCAAGCAGTTGGAAGGCGATTGGGATGACGGCATTGAAGTCCGGTGGTGTGTGCATGTGGATGACGTCGAAGCCGCGCCGAAAGTAGACGAACCAAGTCCACAGCCACTGCATCAACAAACTGTATCCAAACTCGAAGACGTAGCCCAAGAAACCGGGCAACTCCCAAGGCTTGGGATAACGGTAGGCCAGCACTTCGCCCACGCGTTCGAACATGACGCCGGTAGGATCCGTTGGACAAATCACGGTGACCGAGTAACCCGCTTCTACCAGTGACAATGCCTCCAAATAAACACGACAATCATCTGGATAACTTTCGTTCTCCAGCAGCATCAATATCTTCTTGGGTTGGTCAGCACTCATGACGACGCGTGTGATTTCGAACTACCTGGGGTGGCCGGGAGGCGATGGGTGCGAGAACAGGGGGCGAGCCAAGTGGTAGCCCATCTTGGCAACTTTCAATCGCCACGTTGAATAGATCTTGCGATACCTTCCGACATTGATGTGCCGCGCTCCAAACCGCGATTTAAAGACACCAGGGCCATAATTTTCGCCCTCCCAACCTCCGCCGGCGAAGTCGTAGACTTCAAATCCCTGCTTGGCGGCCCACTGCATGCCGTCCCAGACCAAGGAGGATTGAGCGGCAATGCCCGGCACGCGCTCGGTGCCCGCAAACCAGCAATAAACCCGCTGGCGATATGCCAGGTGACAGGCCGTGGCTACAGGCCGTCCTTCGTAGTCGGCGAAGGCGATTCGAAAAGTGCCTACCGGCAACCGGCGAAAGATCTCCTCAAAGTGCCGAATATCGACCAGCGGTACCCGTGACCGCGAGAAACTGACGGCCAGCAAGTCATAGAAGTCCTGCAAATCGTGCTGAGCACAGCCAGCCCGCAAGGTCAATCCACGGCGCTCATTGGCCCGGATGTTATTACGTCGTTTGCCATGCAGTTGCTGAAACATGTCACTCAGCGGCAACCTCAATGGCATCTCGTAATTGCTGTAGTTGTAGTGCTGGTAACCATTGGCCTCGAGCAGTGGTCGATTTTGAGTACACTTGTGCACCGGTCGAATCTCGGAGAATACGACTTGATCGTGCATGAGGCGATCATGTTCGGCCAACAGCAACTCCATGGCCTGGCGACCGGACGGTCCGGGTAGCACTAGCGGTTCAGCAAAGAAGACCGACCGAGCTCCAAAGCTACCCGCCCAAGCACCTACGGTATTGATTCGGTTGGCGACAAACAAACCCAGTATGTCGCCACATTCGTCCACCGCGGCCAACGCCAGCGGTTCGTAGTCAGGAGTTTGGTGATAGGCGTCGATCATGGCGCGCGTATGGAACACGCTGCCGCATCGGTGTTCAACGACGAAACGGTCCCAGTCGGACACTTCGTGGCTGGGACACAATTCCACGCCTGATCTGGTCGCGATACTCATCCCAGCGTCACCTCCTGCGTCTGCGTGGGCGCAGGCGTTGCGCAGGTTGCCAGCGGGTGATCGACAAACTTTCGCAACCACATCTCCAGACTCATCAGGCCCCACAACTCCGTCGAATGATCGGCGTAGCTGGACTCGTGACGGCCCATCAAAGTCTCAACCGCAGCCGTTTCAAAGAGTCCTCGGTCGCGGAACGTTGCCGAGTCAAGTAGGTCACGCATCAGAGGCCGCGCCTCGGCACGTAGCCAGCGCTCAATCGGAATTGGAAAGCCCTGTTTCTTACGGTGAATGATGTCATCCGGAATCAGTTCGGCCGCCACCTGCTTGAGCAAGTACTTGCGAGTCTTGCCGCGCAGTTTGTAGTGTTCCGGCAGCCCGGCGGCGAACTCCACCAAACGGTGGTCCAGTAATGGAACTCGCGCTTCCAAGGAATTGGCCATAGTCAACTTGTCGCCGCGCAGCAACAAATAGTCGGCCAGCCACAGCTTGCTGTCGACGTACAGCATCCGGTCCAGCGACGATACCGCGTCGCAGTCCTTTAGATGCTCGGCGAACACGTCCGCCGTGTCACCAGCGGACAAGTGATGTTCCGGCCGCAACACTTGAGCTCTGGTCTCGTCGGTGAACATGGGAAACCAGTTGGCCATGCGTTCCGCTTCATCGCGAATCGTCAAGGCATTCAATGCGATCTTGGCACGACGCAAGCCCGGCAACTGCCGTGACACTCGTCGCAAACCGCGTCTGGCCCAACTGGGCAGGGGCCGAAACCACTTGGCAAACTGTTCCCCTTGATAGCGGGCGTAACCGGCAAACAACTCGTCACCGCCTTCGCCTGTCAGCACCATCTTGACGTGTCGCCGCGCCAGCTTGGCCACCATGTGCGTAGCCACGGTTGCTTGGTCAGCAATCGGCTGATCCAAATGCCATAGCACGTCTTCGGCATCGCGCAGAAAATCGCTCGCGGTTACTACCAGCGTGTGGTGCTCACAACCAAAACGCTCGGCGACTTGGCGCGCGTAGGGCAGTTCATCGGCCTCACCACCGCCGTCAAACCCCACGGAAAACGTCTTCACCGGTTCGCTCATCTGTTCCGCCATGAGCGCTACGATGGTACTGGAATCGACTCCACCGCTGAGAAATGCGCCAAATGGAACATCACTGCGTAGCCTCAGCCCCACGGACTCGCGCAGCAAATCCGCCAACTGCTGCCGGCAATCATCTTCGCTGCGTTGATCTTCGCTGCGATCGTCGCCTTCGGTAGCATACGACACATTCCAATACCGCTCGATATGGCATTGGCCATCTCGCGCGTGAAGCGTATGTCCCGGCGGCAACGACAGGATGCCCTCAAACATCGTTCGCGGCGCCGGTACGTATTTGAGTGACAAATACTGTCCCAATGCCCGGTGGTCCAACTGAGCCGTCACGCCGGGATGCCGCAGCACCGCCTTGATCTCGGAGCCAAAGATCAGCGTGTCGCCTTGCAATGTGTAGTACAGCGGTTTGATGCCCAATCGATCCCGCGCCAGGAACAGTGATCGTGTTTGATTGTCCCACACGGCCAAGCCGAACATGCCGCGCAGAAAGTCGACGCACTGCGAACCATGCTCTTCAAATAGATGGACGATGACCTCCGTATCGCTGCGCGTGCGGAACACGTGGCCGCGCTGTTCCAGCTCGGTACGCAGCTCACGGTAGTTGTAGATTTCTCCGTTGAAGACGACGCCAAAACGGCGCTGTTCGTCAAAAATCGGTTGCTGCCCATCTTGCAAGTCAATGATGCTGAGCCGCCGCATACCCATGGCCAGTTCATCGTCGACCAGTCGGCCATCTTCGTCCGGCCCGCGATGGACAATCGCGCGCAACATCTCTTCCAACACGCCAGCGGGTGCGGCACGAGAGCGGTCCAGTTGTAGAATGCCGGCGATTCCGCACATAGCAATTCTGTGTCCTACGATTCACATACCTAGCACGTCCGCTAGATATTTTCTACTTTCGATGTGCCTGGTTTCGACCGAATGGGTAACCACCTTCGTTGATGACGCACGCCATATGCCCCTGCGACTCGCGCCAGCCGTCGAGAACATCTTGGGATGATGGAAGACATCTTCTGGCGTCGTTTTCGAGCCGGTTTGCCAGCGACGGTCATGAGTTGAACTGCGCGAATCGCGCGAACAATCAACTAGTCTGTGTGATGACCGGTGACCACCTAAGCACGATAAGATGCTCTAGGTTACTTGGCCACCAAGCAACTTTCACGAACAAACTAAAACAAGGTGTAAATAAACGGGGCAGCACCTGTCGAACTGAGTACCACCAGCACACCAACCAGCCCCAACACGGTCAAAATGGGAATCATCCACCAGGCCTTGTTCTCCACAATGAACAACCAAAACTCGCCAATCAGCGATAACTGTTCTTCTTCGCCCAGCTGCTCGAATTCTGAGCGTTCATCTGGTGGTTCAGTCATGTGGTTGGTCCTGGTTCAATCGGGTGCCAAGTCGGCCTAGGATTGTCGATAGTAACTGGCAACAGAGGTAGGCCGCTTTTTGGTCGTCCAGTAGCTTTCTGCCTGCCGCTCTTTTTTCAATTGCAATCGATCGCGTCCCAGCAGGCGGAAGAGTAAACCGATGGGCAAGAAGACTGCCAGGTAAATCATCAACATCGCGAACTCGCCAATGACGATGCCGATCGGCGTAGTAACCAGCATGAGTCCGATAAAGACAGGTGCTACCGCGGCGGGGTAGATCCAGGACGCGAGAGCCAGCACCAACCCGGCGATGGCACAACAGCCGATGACCGTCAGACTGGCCGACCAGAGCCAGGCTACCAGTGGTAGCGCAAACAAACACAGACAACCAAATTGTCGCAGTTGCCGATCGGTAGGCTGCCAGTTGACTTCTACCAGTGCCATGAGCTAGTCCAATTGAAATTGAGCCAAATGGGCGGCCCGCTGGTCGCCAGACGCTTGTTGCTGTTGTCGCTTCAGCACAATTTGTCTACCGAGGACCAACACATCCATGTCCGTCATCATGAAACAGCGGTATGCGTCATCTGGCGTGCACACAATCGGTTCGCTGCGCACATTGAAGCTCGTGTTGATCAGTACCGGGCAGTTCGTTTGGCGGTAAAACGCATTCATCAATTGATGCAACAGTGGATTGCGAACGCGGTCGACGGTTTGCACGCGGGCGGAGTAATCCACGTGCGTAATCGCCGGCAGGCTCGATCGGCGGAAGTTCAGTTTGTCAATTCCGAAGGCCTGATCGTACTCGCGTCCCAATCGCGTGCGGATCGATTTTGCAACGGGAGCGACAATCAGCATGTAGGGCGACTCCTGGTCCGGACGCATCTCAAAGTACTGATCGACGTATTCGCGCAGGACGATAGGTGCGAAGGGCCGGAACGACTCGCGGAACTTGATCTTCAAGTTCATGACCGATTGCATTTTTTCGCTGCGGGCATCACCGATGATGCTACGACTGCCTAGTGCCCGAGGTCCGAATTCCATTCGTCCTTGAAACCAGCCGACAACATTCTCGGCGGCAATCAACTCCGCCACCTGCTCGCACAACTCGTCGTCGCTGCCACACGTCGAAAAAACGGCGTTATGGTTCTTCAATGTGCTGACAATTTTGTCGTTGCTGAACGACGGCCCCAACAAGGACCCTCGCTGGCTGTCGATCTTGTCGGTTTCGCGCGGTTTATCGAGCAACTGATGCCAAATGAACAAAGCCGTGCCTAGCGAGCCACCGGCATCTCCGGCAGCCGGTTGGATCCACAGATCGTCGAATGGCCCCTCGCGAAGCAGGCGTCCGTTGGCCACACAATTCAAGGCTACGCCGCCGGCCATCACCAGATTTTTGGAACCAGTCAACGCATGCGCATGGCGGGCGGTCCGCAACACGACTTCTTCGGTGACCGCTTGGACCGAGGCAGCCAAGTCCATTTCACGCTGGGTGACCTCCGACTCCGGCGGTTTGGGCGGCCCGCCAAACAGCTGATGGAACTTGCCGCTGGTCATCGTCAGGCCCTGGCAGTAATTGAAATAGCTCATATCCATGCGGAACGAGCCATCGGGCTTGAGGTCCAACAAATGTTCTAGGATCTGATCGCGATAAGCGGGTTCGCCATACGGTGCCAGTCCCATCAGTTTGTATTCGCCGCTGTTCACCCGAAATCCGGTGTAGTACGTAAAGGCGGAATACAGGAGACCCAACGAGTGTGGAAACCGCAACTCTTGTTTCAGTTCGATCCGATTCCCTTGACCATGTCCGATGCAGGTTGTTGACCACTCTCCAACTCCGTCCAAGGTCAAGATAGCGGCTTCGTCGAACGGCGATGGAAAGAACGCGCTGGCCGCGTGCGACTCGTGATGGTCGGTAAAGACAAACCGCCCGTAATACTGATCTTTCAATCCATGCCGCATCTCACGAGGTAGGTGCAATTTTTGCTTGAGCCACAGTGGCATGGCTTGGCGAAACGACCGATAACCACGCGGGGTGAAAGCCAGATAGGTTTCCAAGAGCCTTTCAAACTTGGTCAGCGGTTTGTCGTAGAAGCCCACATAGTCCAAGTCACTCGGGTCGATTCCAGCTTCGGACAAGCAATAGTCGACCGCGTGCTGAGGAAATCGATAGTCGTGCTTCTTGCGCGTAAACCGCTCTTCCTGGGCCGCTGCCACCAACTGACCATCCATGACCAAAGTGGCCGCCGAATCATGGTAAAACGCCGAGATGCCCAGGATGCTAGTCACGGCTTACTCCTTGCGCGCCGGTGATGCGCCCCGCAACCATCTTGTCGCCACCCGTGCTGAGCCTGGCGGTTTTCGATTGGATAGATCGCTTGGAAGTTGGCCGTATTTCGCCGGCTGCCAGAGCCAGTTCGTAGATCGCCACGACGCGTTTGGCGACGCTAGCCAAATCCAATTGCCGCTCAAAGATGACCTGCCTACCACCGGCGCGCTGCCTGGAGCAGAGCGTTTGCGCCAAGTGCTGCCCCATCTCCTGCGCGTCGCGTTGGCAACACACGCATCCGGACACACCGTCCAGCAGCTGATGAACGTCCCCCACAGGCACGCCCAGTACGGGAAGATCGCAGGCCATGGCTTCCTTGACCACGTTGGGAGAACCCTCGATCAATGACGTCATCAACATGGCCTGACAAGCATTCATGTAGGTTGCTACTTGGTCCGGAGCAACGCCCCACAGTGGAACCAGACGAATGTCGCGCCCTAGCTGGCGCTCCGCCACCTGAACCGCTGCCTGGGCCAGTGCATGCCCCTTGCGAGGATTGTCGGGATTTCCGGGAAACAGAACGTGCAGCTCGTTGGGATCCCATCCCAGTTGGCTGCAGGCGAACGTTCTGTCAGCCGGCTGGAAAACCGTGGTGTCCACTCCGTTGGGAATCACATGACAGGCCACCGGAGCGATGACCTGGGCCATTTCCGGACTCTTGACGATGACCTGAGTATAACGGTTGGCCAATCGTTTGTTGCCACGGACCATTTGCCGACTGAACCACTCCAGATCGCCTTCCGCGTTCTTGGGTGAGCCCAGTAAATCGTCCCCCATGAAGGACATAACGATGGGCTTGGCTGGACGCTGCCCCCAAACACCCAATTTGGCCAGCCAACCGCAGTATCCGAAGTGCGCATGGACCACGTCCGCTTGCCGGACGAGCCTCCGAATTTTGGGAATGACTTGCAAATATTTCAGTTTGGGAATCCCGCGCATATCGACCGTATCGACGTCGATGCCCAGGTCAGCGATGGATTGGATTTGCCGCGCGCCGGGTGCCATGCTGCCTGGACTGCCCGGGGTCGGCAGCTCGGGACAGATCATCAGGACTCGCACGACATGGCCTCCCGATCGTCGGTTTGCCCGGCCAGCGGTTGCCTGCTTCCGGCACCGCTTAGGCGGCTTGCCGATTCGCCTTCGCCCGACTGGTACTGTCGGTGCCAGGCAGCAAACGTCAGCAGCAGCCAAATCTTGTTGGCGTGGTCTGCCCCTCCCCGCCGATGTTCTCCCAACAATGTCTCGACCTGCCGCTGTTCGAATAGGTCATGTGGCAGGTACCCTCCCGGTCCCAAGTAATCGTGGACCAGCTCACTCAGGGGTCCACGAAACCAATCACGAAGTGGGACGCTGAATCCCTGCTTGCCCTTGCGAATGGTCTTGGCTGGCAACTTGTCCTTGATGACCTGGCGCAGAATGTGTTTGCCGCTGCCGCCGCGAATTTTCATGCGCGTTGGAATCCGCGCGGCCAGTTCGACCACGTGGTGATCGAGAAGCGGCGAGCGGACCTCCAACGAATGTGCCATGCTCATGCGGTCCACTTTGACCAAGATGTCGTCCAGCATATAGGAATGGATGTCCACTTCGGTCAGACGGCTCACCAGATCCCGGTCTCCACGCATCCGGGCCCACAACGGATCGGGCAAGTACTGTTCGCCCAGATATTCTGCTTGGGCGAACACCTCGGGATGCAGCAACTGCCTCAGTTCGGCCACGTTCCAAATCGAAGTCTTATCTCGATAGGCGCGTTCGATGGGCAGCGCGCTGTCTCGGCAGACTTTGGCCGCCCGAAGCGCCTGGTAATGCCATTTACCCGGCAGCATACCGGCCGCTCCACGAGCCACGGTCGGGAGCACGTGCCGTCCGATGACAAAGGGCAAGTAGCGACGGTATTGCTGTGCGAACAAGGCACCGCGATAGGACGAGTAGCCGGCAAACAACTCATCGCCGCCATCTCCACTGAGAATAACGGTGACATGCTCGCGGGCCAGCCGTGAAACGTGGTAGGTAGGAATCGCCGACGCGTCTCCAAACGGTTCATCACAATGTGCGATGACGCTCTGTAGCGTGGTTTCAAACGAATTGCGCAAATCCGCTTCACTAATGCGCAGTAGATGATGCTCGGTACCAAAGTGTTCAGCCACGCGACGTGCGTCATCCGATTCGTCCCATTCCGCGCGATCGAAGCCAATCGTAAACGTCTTTAGCGGTTTCAAACCCGCTTCGTGTGCGTAGGCCACGACAGCACTGGAATCCAATCCGCCACTCAAGAACACGCCCAAGGGTACTTCGCTGTGCAAGCGAGCTTGGACGGCATCCCGCAGTGCTTCGTCCAGCCGCTGACACCACTCTGCTTCCGCCGGACCGTCGTCTGGCTCAAACTCGAGTTGCCAATAGGGTTCGATACTCAGTTGGCCGCATGAATACGTGGCCAAATGGCCGGCCGGCAAGCGAGCGATGCCGGAATAGATCGTCTCGGGCTGGTGAATGTAGGCGAACTGAAAAAACTGGCCCAGTGTGCGGTAGTTGGGGCGCGACAGCTGCGGATAAGCGGCCAGCAACGACTTCATCTCCGAGCCGAAGACCAATCTGTCGCCGAGCTGAGCATAGAACAGTGGCTTCTTCCCCAGGCGATCTCGAGCCAGTAGCAATCGCTGCTGACGTTGATCCCAGATGGCCAGTCCAAACATGCCACGCAAATGCCGAATGCAGTCTTGGCCATAATCTTCGTACAGGTGCACGATGGCCTCGGCATCCGATCCGGTCGAAAATCGATGGCCGCGTCCTTCGAGTTGGCTCCGCAACTGTTCGAAATTGTAGATCTCTCCATTGCAGATGACGTGAATGTCTCCGGACTCATTCGCAATGGGTTGTTGGCCGCCCGCTACATCGATGATGCTGAGCCGCCGCATGCCAATGCCCATGCCCGGTTCACATACTAGGCCAGCGTCGTCCGGCCCGCGATGGACAATGACGTCCGTCATCCGCCGCATGGTGGCTTGTATTTCGCTGCCGTTGAGCGTTGAGTCGACGATTCCGGCAATGCCGCACATCTCAAACACCTCCACCGATCGCGGGCTGTCGTTCAGGTAGAGCAGCAGAAGCGTTCACCGCCGGCTGTCCGCAGGCTGCCGCATAGACTTTGGCGGTCTCCAACGCCACTTGCTCCGGTGAAGCCTGTCGATCCAGCAAAGCCTTGGCGGCTTCCCCCATCCTCTGCCGTTCCGCAGGATTTTTCAGCAACCGCGTGATGGCCGCTGCCAGCCGCTGCGGATCGCGAGGTGGGACCAAAAGCCCTGTCTCCTGGTCATGGACGCAATCCGACAGCGCACCGACGTCGGTGGCCACCACAGGTTTGGAGTAGTTGTAGGCCACTGGAACCACTCCACTTTGCGTTGCTTCGTTGTACGGCAAAACAACTAACGCGGCCCGGCGAAAGAAGTCGGCCCGTTCCTCGTCACTAATCCAACGGTTATGCACTTCGAAGCGTTCCGGATGCTTCATCATCTGGCGATAGCGGCCAAAGTCATCGCCTTCGCCACCGATGACGATCTTGAGGTTGGGGACTTCCGCCGAGATCAGCGGCTCTGCTTGAATCAAGTACTCCAGTCCCTTGTAGTCCCATATGCGGCCAAAGAACAGGACTTCATTGGATTGCTCGGCTTCGGTGGACGTATCAGGCGGCGTTACGCCCATGGCCACGTGGGGTATCACATGGATGTGGTCGTGCGGTAGCCGAAACAAATCGTGAACTTGTTCGGCCAAAGCTCGACCGTGCACGATCACGTGATCGGCACGCCGGAACCCATAGTCCAGCACCCATTGGGGCGTCTTTTGTGACACTCGGTCACCGGCATGATGTCGCGGATCGTGGATAGTCACGACCAGAGGTGCGTTGCGTTTGAGCTGAGAAATCGCCAAGTTGAACCACAGGTGTCCTTGCTGCAAATGTACGACGTCGGGCGCGAAGTCATCAATGGATTTCAGAAGACGACGAACCGAAACCCACTGCCGCAGCGGCTGACGTAAACGCGGCTTGTCAAAAGCCAGGTGGTGCACTCGATCCGAGATCCCGTAGCGTGGCCCATCGTCCCGGGCCGAGGGCAGGACTAGCATGACCTCATGCTGCTCCGCTAACGCATTCACGTGTAATGCGCTGTATTCTTCGAAGTCGTAGCTGACCCAGGCGATCTTCACAGGACAGCGGCCTCCTCGGTTCGAGGATCGCCGACTTGCTGCATCGCGACTGATTCGTCGGCAAGCAAACTCTTCGGAGCCAACTCATGGAGTCTCAACCAGGCCACGGTCATCTCCAGACCTTGCTGAATGGAAACCTCAGGAGTGTAGTCCAATTCTTCGCGCGCCCGTGCGTCACTGTACTCTGCTTGCCGACTGAACAGATCGTTGAGTTCACCGCCGCTGGGCGTTGAATTGATTTCTCCCTTGATCCGTTTCATAACACGACTGGCCCATCCTCCGCGCAAGTAGATTTCCATCAACTTGTCTTCGAATCGATCGAGTATCACTCCAGCCGCCTTATCGGCCCAGCCCATGACCATGGACTTCATCCGAGACTTGCTCGCCGAGATGTGAGTCAGCGGCGGCAACTGCAACGCTTGATTGAAAAGCGCGAAGTACTCATTCCACGTAAGTCGATCGGGGCCGTTGACATTGAACTCTGCCGTGCGCCCATCTTTGGTGGACAGAGCCAATCCAATCGCCCGCACCAAATCATCCACGTAGATCAGATTGGCAATACCCTCGCCGTGCTCTTCAAAGGCGCCCCATTTGCCCGACTGCAAACGCTCGGCCATATCGATCGACCACGAACTGCTGAAGGGACCGTAGATGATCGAGGGGCGGAGAATCGTAGAGGGTACGCGCCCAGAAAACTCCCGGCACAGCTCTTCAGCTTCGATCTTCGCATCGCCATATAATCGCCCGGTCTTATTGGTGGGATACTGCTCTGTGATTAGCCCGCTGGCATCCGGCCCATAGACCTCACCGGTGCTCAGGTAGACCATCCGTCTGATCCCATGCTTTTCAGCGGCCTGCAACAGATTGCGTGTCCCGCCCACAATCGACTCGCGATCGTCAGTCTTGGCGCAGTGCACGATGGCGTCGACATTCGCCACCGCCCGGTCTACTTGTTCGGCGTCTAGGATATCGCAGATTGCGATCTCGACTTCGTGGCGGGCCACGCGCGAAGCCCGCGTCCAGTGCCGGATGGCAGCGATGGGCGTGGCACTGCCGGACAACAGCATGGATTCAACAACTCGCCCGCCCAAGAACCCAGAGGCTCCCGTCACCAAGACACGACGATTCACTTGCTCGTTCGTTGCCTGTCCGACGCTTGGTTCGTCCGCGCCAGCGGTGGATGCAACCCAGTGCTGGTTCCAAGGCATGGAAAACGGCTCAGCCCGCTCGTAGGCTTGTTCTAGCAAATCGATGGTGCCCAGCGTGCTGGCTCCACTGATCAGCGGTGGTGCGGTTCCGCGGATGACGTCGACAAAGTTGTCGATTAAGGGTTTGGCAAAGTCGTTGTAGTTGACACGATTGCTGCCACAACGGTGTCGCGTACGGCGCCCGTCGGAATGCTGCACGATGACTTGATCGAACGTTTCGGCAGCCGCTTCGATCGTGCCTTGGGAGCCTACGATTTCGAAACCATTCATCAACCGCCCCAAACGGCTGACTTTGATTTCCACGCCACACTGGTCATGACGAAAGCGCACGGTTGCAAGTGCTTCGGGGCCTCCGTAGGAGTCGTTATACGATTCAACCAGTTCGGGTTTGGCGTCTAGCCAATAGCAAACGGTGTCCAGCAAGTGTACGCCGGTATCCGACCAAGTTCCCTTGGCGCCCAGTTTAAAATGGTGTGGCGAAGCCGCCGGCCAATCGAATTCGACGCCGTCGTGATACT